>DAOTVW010000052.1:0-2542 GCA_034436035.1 Anaerolineales bacterium | reverse complement strand
GAATCCATTTCAATCCCATCGATAATCTTATTTACTACCCGTACAAGATGCCCTTCCGGTATCAATTCCTCTAAATTCGGCGGCAATATCATCGGCTGTGCCTGTGTATAGTCTTTGAAGGTTATGTTTTTGATCCTCATACCTTAATTGAATCATATTTTCCCGTTTTCGCGAAGGGTTTTCCCCCCTTTTTTCCTTACTTTTGACACACCCTCTCGTAATGAGTCGGTTTCAACCGACTTGCCTGCTTTGAGCAGGGGATTTATCCCCGGCGGAATTGCGGTACCAAGGGTATGGAAACCCGCCCTACGGGTGGAAGCTATGGTAAAAAGGCGTAATGGATCTGAGCCTGTTTGGTACGGCGGGGACTCAAGTCCCGCCTCAGTTCATGGAAGTCCACTCAAGTGGACTCGTAATGAGTCGGTTTCAACCGACTTGCATGTATTGAGCAGGGGATTTATCCCCGGCGAAATTGTGGCATCGTCGGGTGTGGAACCCCGATTTATTGTCGGGTATAGAAACACGACCTACAAGGACGGGATTCGCATCCCGCCGATTCTAGTTGGTTGGGGGTGATTCAGTAATGGGTCTATGTCTGTTTGTATTGGCGGGGACTCAAGTCCCGCCTCAGCTCATGGAAGTCCGCTCAAGTGGACTCGCTGAGGCGGGTTCAACCGACTTGCATGCATTGAGCAGGGGATTTATCCCCGGCGGAATTGTGACAATGTCGGGTATAGAAAACCGAGTTATTGTCGGGCATGGAAACCTGACCCGCTTATTGTTGTTGCTGGAGCCATTGGTTAAGTTTCTTCATGTTGGAGCCTGGCCCATATTCATAAACCGCCTGCCAGGGCATGTAGTGGGTGATGAATTGATCCTCAAAATAAATCGTGCCATTCTTATAAACTGTGCGGGTGATGGTGACATCCGCGCCTTCGGCTGCCCAATCTACTTGCCGAAACTCATTTTCCGCTAAATCCGGGTTTTCCTGCACGATCGGATCGCCTGGTTCAACGATGTTTTGCAATCCGCTGGTTTGCCATTCCACAGTTCGTCCATCGGAGGTGGAGTAAAACTTCCAGGTCAGGGTGCGCGCCGTGATGTTGATATAGGTTTCCATTAGAAGCCAATAGGGGGTATCGTTGGTGAACTTAAAATCCACGACGGGTACAAAAACAGTGGCATCTAACCCGGCAAATTGAGGATCAATTGCGCCAGTGCGGGTTTGTTCATAATAGGTCACACGATATGCGTGCGGATGCCGTTCCACAATGGGATAGCCGCCAAAGAATGCCGTGCGAAATAGGGTGGTGCTGACCTGGCATACCCCGCCACCAACGCCTTTGATGGTTCGATCTCCATAAATGATCAACGCTTCCGCATACCCGTTATCCAGGCTCACATCGCCCAATACCGATGCCATCGAGAAAGTCTCCCCCGGGGCGACCAATACACCGTGAAATCGAGCTGCGGCGGTTTGGATATTTTGAATGCGGGCTGCGGATGAGCCATAAAAATAGGAGGTGTATTTGCTAACCAGTTCTCGAATGCCAAGCTTTTCGGCGCTCGCATCATTGCCAATAGCGGGTTGGGCGGTCTTGATTACCAGCGGAATGGTATGTTTCCCTTGCAGGAGCTGTTCTTGAATAGTTTGTAATGTTGTTGTTACGTCTAGCGTCCGTCCGACCAAGGCGGTTTGGATCAACTCCAGCTGGCGTGTATCATCGTTGAATATGAAGCGCGCGTTTTGTGGCTGGCGGTCGATTTGTTTGGCGATTTTTTGCAGCAAGCTTTCCAGGCTGGCAGACCGTAAGCGAACCTGATAGGTGGCCTTATCTGCCTCGTTGACTCGCTGAATGACTACCATACGGGCTAACTCTTCGGGCTGAATTTGCCAATCTGGTGGGTCGCTGTCGCTGCGCTCGGGTATTTGGAGGATGAGCGGGCTGCTCAAAATAGAGCGGGCGATTTCCGCTTGTTGGGAGGCGTCTAAAATATCGGGGGATTGTTCCTGGACAACCAAAGGGACGATCCCATCGGTAAGGGTTAGAATTTGAGATTGGATCGATTGCAGGCTTGCTTGAATATCCAAGGTTCGTCCCACTTTGCCAGGAACTGCTTCGACTTGCTTCCCGTTGATTTTCAAGGTAGCTTCCATCATGGGGGTATTAATTTGTTGGGCAATGTTGACCAGCACAGCTTGAGCGATGCGCTCGTCGTAAATCATGAGCGGGGAGATATAGCCATCTTTGCGGATGGCGCGCCCGATAGCGCGAAAACGGTTGATGAGCCCACCCTGGCGGCCCAGGTTATAGGCAGCGATAGCACTGCGTTGGGCGTCTATTTGGAATCCTAATTCGCTGGGATGAAAACGCCAGATTTGTTTGCCATCTTGTAACACAATCTCTCCGTTATCTGCATAGGCGATTTGTTTTTGGATGGTGAGGATTGCCTGATCGAGGGTCATGCCCGAAAGGTCAATGCCTGCCATGCTGATGCCAGGGAAAATCTTACCCTGATAGGCAAGATTAAAGCCGATCAG
>DAOTVW010000051.1:0-9425 GCA_034436035.1 Anaerolineales bacterium | reverse complement strand
TCTACTCATTTTGACACTCCTTTTGCTTCAAAATTAACGTTTGATCTTCTTTCGATCTGTTGTGATGATAACAAAAGGATATTTAGAAATTGTTAAGAAGTGATTTGTAAATAATTTGGATTTGCTTGTTTCCCCAAACCACCACCCCCTTGAAATGGTAGAGGGCTAAGGCGTGGGCAACCACCTCCCCCTGATTGAGGGAAGACTTAGGTAAGGGTGAATTTTCCTCCCCCTGATTGGGGGAGGATAAAGGTAGGTGGGCTTTATCTTTTTGCCGCTAACGCTTTCCACATTCTCTCAGGCGTCACGGGAATCTCATTCATCCAAATCCCCGTTGCGTCATGAATCGCGGCTAAAACAGCTGGTGCGAGAGGTAAAAACGGCGGTTCACCCACCCCGCGCGCTCCCCAAGGTCCACGGTCATCCGGGAATTCCACAATCACCGGAATGACTTCTTCTGGTACATCTAAAACCGTTGGTATCAAATACGTACTGAGTTGATCGGTTAGCACACGCCCATCCTTCATGACAAAGTTTTCCATTAATGCATAACCCTGAGCTTGTGCAATCGCCCCTTCGATCTGTCCCTCTACCAAGCGTGGGTTGATCGCTTTGCCTACATCATCCGCCGAAACTACCCGCACCAATCGGACAACCCCGGTTTCGGTATCTACTTCCACCTCGACAGCCTGAGCCGCGTAGGCATAGGCAAAGTTGGGCATCGAGTAACCGGTCTCTTTGTGGAATGGTGTAGTTGAAGGTGCCAGATATTTTTCTTCTCCAACGGCTGGGCGCTCTTCTAATTTCCAGCGTTCCAAGGCAGTCCGTGCTGCCTGACGAATTGCATTACCCGCCATAAAAGTCATTCGAGATGCAGAGACGCTGCCGGAATCCCCAGTAATAGCGGTATCGGAAGCGATCAAGGTCACCTTGCTCGCCTCAATACCTAATGCTTCCGCCGCCATTTGTACCATCACAGTATGAGCGCCTTGACCGACTTCGGCACCGGCATGATATAAGACTGCCCGCTCAATTTCCGCCTTACCATGCAGTTCAATGCGTGCCCAACAATTCTCCTGATAGCCAAAACTAAACCCAACGTTCTTAAACCCAGCCGCAAAACCAATCCCCCGTTTAATATGAGGCTGATCGGGTTGGATTTTTTGTGGAGCGGCCCATCCCTGAGGGGTTTTCTTCCAACCTGCTCTTTGTGCAGCGGTTTCGATGACTTGAAGAATGCTCACGCCGCCAGGTGGTATCGTGCCCACGTCCAGCGTCTCCCCCTCTCGTAAAGCATTGCGTGCACGCAGTTCGACAATATCCATATTAAGCGCCTCAGCCAGTTTGTTCATCTGCATTTCGGCAAGGAAATTGCCTTGCGGCGCTCCAAACCCGCGAAACGCTCCGCCGGGTAGATTGTTTGTGTAAACACCATAGGTATCCACTTTGACATTGGGGATCGAATAAGGTCCTGTACAAACGATCGTCGCATTCCCCAAAACCTTATTGCTGGTGTACATATACGCACCCCCATCAGCGATCAATTCCATTTCTGCAGCGACTAATTTTCCATCATATCTGGCACCCCAACGGGCTTTCACCGTCATCGGATGACGTTTGCAATGGCCAATGATCGATTCACGGCGGCTCCAAATAATTTTCACTGGCCGATGAATGCCGCGTTGGCTGAGTCGCCAGGCAGCTAATGCCAGCACGATCTGTACCGACATATCCTCGCGTCCACCAAAAGCTCCGCCTATTGCTGGGTAAATTACCCGCACCTGTTCATCGGGTAAACCCAATGCATGCGCGATCTGATGACGGTCGGTATGTGCCCATTGGCCAGCAACTTGAACGGTCACTCGTCCATCTTCATCGATATAAGCAAATCCAGCTTCTGGCTGCAAATAGGCGTGCTCTTGAAATGGTAGCTGGTACTCCCCTTCTATAATTACATCCGCTTGTTTAAAACCAGTTTCAACATCGCCTTTGCGTATTTTATAATGCACACAAATATTGCTCTCCCCGCGCTCGGGGTGGATCAAAACCGCATCGGGCTGCATCGCCTGGCGGGGATCAGTCACCACGGGCAAATCTTCAAAATCCACCTCAATCAGTTCACAGGCTTTGGAGGCAATTTCTTCACTCTCAGCAACCACCAAGGCAATTTGATCGCCAACAAAACGCACCACATCCGCACCCGGTTTGTCACTGCCAGGCCCGCACAATACCGGCTGGTCTGGAACTTGGAGTCCATATTCATTGACAGGCACATCCTTGGCTGTGAACACGGCAACCACACCAGGCAACGCTTCTGCTTTTGTCGTATCCAGACGCAAAATCCGCGCATGAGGTCGTTCCGCAAAAAGGATTTTCATCCACAACTGATCGGGTGCGCTAAAATCTCCGGGATAATAGGCTTCCCCCATCACTTTCGCACGCGCATCAATGCGCGGGATCGGTTGACCAACAACTTTTGTTTCTGAGATAGATGGTTCATGGATTGACGTCATTTTTTTCACTCCCAATTACAGGATTAAACTGTGGCAGCCAGCCGTAACCTGACTGCATTCGTGATGATAAAAAGCATTTAGCTTCATTGCATTCAAATCAAACTCTGCGCCGGAAGCAACCCCTTTAGTCGTTGAGATTCGACCATCAAGGGAATATACTCCCTTTCGTTTCGGGCTTTGCACGGGCTGCAGAGCAAACAATATTCGTGCGCTTAAGACACTACTTCGCTAAAGATTGGCTACGAATACCACAATTTTTTACGATGTATTTTCATCTTTCGACATATAGTCCAATCTCGCAATAGCTGCTCTGACGTAGATTTTTTGTTCACGATTCCGGTTATATGACGTTCACCGATCGATCTTTTATAAAAATGATCTAGAAAGAATTACCAGAACCTTATAACCTAATTTTACCGCATTCTCAGAGGAGTGCCTCTAATGTTGCCCTTCGATCGCTGAGCGCAGCGTCGGCGATTAAAGGAGGGCATTCATCTAATGTGTGAGTTTGTTGGATTAAACCTACTGCGAATGCCATGCATGTGGCTTCCCCGCATTGCTTGCAATTCGTTTGGGGTAGTAATGTCCAAATATCTAGGGGGCGCGGAGACCGTTTTGCCTGCGTGACTGCCACTAATTCAGAGCGATGTTCCCAGGTAGCATTGATCGCATCCTTCAATGCCTGGAATAGTTCCAAACCTTCTTGTGTGTCGCGAACTTGTGTGATATACACCATCTCCGGATAAATCGTAAGAAAGCCGGCGGGGCGTCGAAAGGTCAATGTCCCGGTTCCCGGGTTATAAGCCATGACCCCTGGCAGTGTTGCCAGGTAAGGAATGACCTCATCCAAGGAGCGGTTTGGTTTCCCAATTACAATGATCTTACCAGGATCGGCTAAACAAGGTAACGTTTTGGTCAAAATAATGGTATCAAGAAACATCATTCCCTCAATAAACCATCATCCACACCTGCGGCGCAGGATCAATTCCACTTTTTTGATAAAAACTTTGAACATGTATTCTTTGATTTCTTCCTCATCATTCCGTTTTGCCATTGTCAATAATTGACGGACTTCTTTTTCGTCGAACACAATCAAAGTCTTTTCAACGCGTTCTTTTGCCACGGCACCACCTATAGGATACTGCGCAGCGCTGAAACGGTCTCATCGATTTCTTCCATGGTATTAAATAAGCCAGGGCTAAAACGCAAAGCGCCGATCTCAATGGTTCCAGCAGTACGATGGGCTTGAGGCGCACAGTGCAACCCGGCCCGAGTAGCGATGTCGAAGACCTGATCCAATACCATCGCCAACTGATCAGGACTATACCCCTCGACAGTGAGTGCCACGACGGCACTCCGCCGGGCGAGATCGGCTGGCCCAAGCACTTTTACACCTGGAATTTTATTGACTTCTTCGATCAAACAAGCACACAAATCCATTTCATGTTGGCGAATAGATGATAAACCTTTTTCCTGGACAAATTGAACGCCAGCCAGCAACCCGGCAATGCCAGCCGCGTTATGAGTGCCGGCTTCGAGACGCGCCGGTAATTCTGCGGGCATGGTCTCCAGCTCTGATTCGACCCCCGAACCCCCTTCCATCCAGGTTTCCAATTCTACGCCAGTCCCTACCACCAATCCACCGCTGCCATGCGGGCCAAAAAGGGATTTATGTCCCGGAAATGCTAATAGATCAATTTGCATTGTTTGCATGTCAATGGGAATTACCCCTGCCGTTTGGGCAGCATCCACCAGGAAAAGGATTCCATGGCGAGCGGCAATGCTTCCAATTTCTTCGATTGGCATGATTGTCGCTAACACATTCGAAGCGTGCAGCATGGCAATCAAGCGTGTATTTGTTCGTATCGCGGTTTCAACTTGTTTTGGATTGAGCGTACCATCGCAATCACAGGGCACAACGGTCACCTCCACACCCTGACGTTCGAGTGCTTTAATCGGACGCCACATAGCATTATGCTCAATGGCAGAAGTGATCACATGATCACCAGGTTTCAATATACCTTTGAGAGCCATGTTGATCGCCTGAGTCGCATTCATCGTAAACACTACCCCATTTGGATTTGGGGCATGGAATAACTCCGCAATCGCTTTCCGAGTCTGATCAGCGATTCGGGCAGCTTCCTCTTCCTGCCGGTGACCTCCTCGCCCCGGGGTAGCGCCGACCGCGCGCATAAACTGATTTACCGCTTCATAGACGGTCTCTGGTTTCGGCCAACTGGTAGCGGCATTATCGAGATAAATCCCCATTTATTTTTCCTTCCTCCAACAAATCCAGCGCCACCGATCGTTCCCGCGCTGCTTTATATAAGCGTGGGATCAAAACTTCATGGAAGAAGGTCAATGCACCTTCTCCATCCTTATCCATGCCAATACGCCTTAATTCAAGCAATTCTTCTCCCTCCAGCGTAATCCATAGTGAACGGGGTGGCTGAGTTTTATTATTTAGTGTTTTTTCCAAATATTCCTGCCCTCCTTGTCACTGTTCAGCCGATCGCTCTAAACGGCATCCTCTCATTTTCTTATTGCGGTGAGCAAATACCATCTAAAGGTTGCTCGTTTTTGATAAGAGCGATTGCCGCGGGCAGCAAAGGTGCTAATACTTCCATACCTTCTTGTACTGCCTTTGGGCTGCCGGGTAAATTGACAATGAGTGTGTTTCCACGTATCCCAGAAACCCCGCGGGATAGCACCGCAAATGGTGTACGGCGATAGCCATCCCACCTTAAAAGCTCGGCTAAGCCAGGCATTTCCCGCTCTATAACCTTGCGGGTGGCTTCGGGTGTCACATCACGTGGAGTGGGTCCAGTGCCGCCGGTCGTCAGGATCAAATCCACTTTACCTCGATCAGCTAATTCTTGTAGGATATCCATGATTTGTTCTTCTTCATCTGCAACAATTGCAGTAAAAACCACCTCGGCATCCATTTCCGAAACAAGCTGGCTGAGTAAAGGACCGCTGGTATCCTCTCGTTCACCGCGTGAACCTTTATCACTCACCGTAATGACAGCTGTTCTAATCATAATGAGAGCCACTCCAAATCATGGATAGATTAATGTTTACCATACTTCATGGTGCACCTTATCCGCCTCAAACCGAGTGCGGGGCGGCTTTTGCTCATCTGGAACACCGACTGGAACCAGACAGAGCACTCGTAGATGTTCTGGGATGTCCAGAATCGTTCGCACACGCCTTTCCCGTTCCAGTCGTGGATATACCGCTACCCATACCGCTCCTAAATCGAGTGCTGTTGCAGCTAGTAATAGATTTTCTGTCGCGGCACTGCAATCTTCCACCCAATGATCCGACGCAGTTGGATCACCAATCACCACAAAGACCACTGCAGCTTTGGCGCACATTCCGCTCCAGGGCTGAATGGCAGCTAATTCCTTTCTTTTAGCCTCATCCCGCACAACAACAAATGCCCAAGGGCGGATATCGTTGGCGGAGGGTGCTGCCATAGCAGCCTCTAAAAGCGCCTGGACCGCTTCATCAGAAATGGGTTCGCGCTTATATGCTCGAATACTGCGCCTTTTGAAGATGAAATCTAATTTTTCATTCATCGATTACTCCTCCATTAATTTTCTCATAACCTCTATTAAAGCAAACGGATCTTTGGCAAAGCAACTTCTGTTTTGATAAAGGGATTGCTTCCGTTGTGCTGAAAGTCCCAAGTAAAGATCTTCTCTATGTTGGAATGGCAACATATACCTTGATCATGCCTTACAATTTATGCATTTCCAATCGCTGGGGCATCAATGACGATCTCCTCCAAAGCAGCCCGGTTTTCAGCATATTGTGGTTCATCTAATACGGTGCAATCACTTAACTTTCGTTGCGAGGCAGCTAATTTTAATGCAAAGGAAAAGCAGGTTGGTTCGCCACACTTTTTGCAATTGGTATTCGGTAAGAGTTTATAAATCGCCATCGGTGTGGGTCTCTGGCGCGTTCGATAATCGGGCGTAATTTCATCCCGCCTTTCCCAGGTGCGGTTTATTAAATCAATAAGACCCTTCAACTCTTTTTCTGCCCCTTCGCGATCTTCCACATTACTGGTAGCAACCTGATAAGCATGAAAGGCGATATTATGTCCGCCCTTTTTCCATGTTAATGCGTTTGCTTCTGGTAAATAGACAGCGCCGCGTAAAACGGCATTGAGGTAAGGCAGTGCTTCTGAAATATCAACGGTTAACCGTGCCACCGCAGAAAATCGCTCTGCGCCCGGCTCACATGGTGGTGTGAAAACCTCTAAGTCATACTTCTCAATTAACATCTTTTCCTCCTCGACAAATCGCCTCTTCCAGCCCGGAACAAATAAATTATTTGTAGTTACAAAGGTTCTAATCCAAGAGTGTTATAAGTAATAACTACCATAGAAAGCTTTTGAAGCCATCTCCCGTCAAGCGCCTGTCATGGCGAGCGAAGCGAAGCCATCTCCCTGTAGGATTGGAGATTGCTTCGGTCGCAAAGAACGCTCCCTCGCAATGACTCGTAGTGTATATGTATAAAGATTGCTTATGTAGCAATAAAACTCCTCTTCAATGATAGCTGTACTAAGTAATTACTGAATTTTTTATTATCTACGGTAGTCATTAATTTCACATCCATCCAATCCTCACCGCATCTATTTTGCAATATAAATCCTGTTCATGATCATTATCAATAGGCTAATCCTCGTTAGGTTTTTCTATTGCTTTGATCGGAATAGCTTTTGAGAAGTTTAGGGTGCACGATAATAAAATAAGCGTCATCATTAATGCCGAGGTTAAACACCAGGCACAGATAGCATGAATGACAAAAAGCTCTAAATAGGTAAGATAGATCGAGAAACCAACCCCGAATAATGCCATAAAATAAAAAAGAAGCATTACCCAATGCCCATTCAAAGGGAGATCTTTCCTGGCGATCCACCAAATGAGGAACATCAGAAGATATGCCCCCACCCCTAACATGCCCAATGGAAATATTCCAAATAAACGAGCATAGGCACTTTGTTGGACTGCATTACAATCACCAATCGGACCACAAACAGCTTTCACCTCATAGACTTCGACAAATGCCAAATAGGATGCTGCTACAAAACCGACTCCGATCCACAAAGCAATTAACCAACTTGGCTTGGGCAAGCTATCTCTCTTCCATAAGAACACCCGAATTCCATTCCAAATACCCCATAATAACGCAAGGATCATCCCAATTTCGAGAGTTAAAGCCAGCTCGTAGCCTTGCGGTTTTTGGGTGTACCTGCTACCCAGAGTGGTTTCTTCCATATCAGCTGTTGGAGAAGGTACTGGAGTTGGAGACTGCACCTTAAGCGGCGTGGCAGTGGCTAGAGATGTAAGCAAACCTGGGATTTGGGCAGCAGGGATGGTTGGGGTGGCATTCTGCATTGCAGTAGATTCCTTCTTTTCTGCCTCAGCAATTTCTGGCAGCAAAGAACGAAGTACATCCGGGAAATTCAATCCACCTTCTGAGAGATACGTCTTGATCAAACCAGGTAATTCATCCGGGATTTGGCGTGAGCCAATCAATACCCGATCTCCAATGACGAGAAACGGTACCCCAACTTCTTCTTTTGGGATGTTATAGAGCTGTGCCACTTGATAAAGGCGATCGAAATCTTCCATTGTTTCGACTTCGATTTTTAATATTTGTAACTGCTCCCCGTATTTTTCTTCCAATGGCGGTAAGACTTCCGTAAGGACATAATGACAATGCCCGCAGGTTGCCATCCAAAATAAGATAGCATGGACAACCGCTTCTTTCCTTTCCTCTTCCCCACAAATATGGCAGGCTTTTAAAGTGGGAGTGGGGTTATTTTGTGCATTCTGTAAAGGAATTTTGTGGGGTAGAGAAAATATCGGAACAGCTAAACTGAAAGATGAATTTATAGGGAAAAAGGTAAAATTTGCGCCATCAGCAAGCGGGCTAGCCTTAGCCGGTAGAGCTATGACTAGCCCAAAAAGGAGAATTACCAAAAGCTGACGGTGTCTCATGCTATTGTGTTAATATTGTATAATCCACTCCTAAAGGTGTGCTAATTTCAACTGCAACTTCCGCAAAAAGCGCCTTCAAAGGAGTTAAGCGTGCTTCTCGTTCTGAGATCAACGGATGAGTAAAGACTTTCTGCCTTAATTCATTGAACGCATTAATTTCATCCTTAGATAAATTTTCACCAGCCTGTTGCCGTTGTAATAGGTTTTCATACATTTGATAAAGCTGGACTTCCAAATCTCGCACCAGAGGATCTTGCTCCACCATTTGACGCGCTTGCAAGTATGCTTGCACCGTCTCATTTTGATTCAGCAATGTGCCTAAGCGTTGCACCGCTTGCATAACTTCATTTTCTAAACTGTTTTCCATCATCCACCATCCTATCCACAACAAGACCGTTTTGCATTTGCTGCAAAATCGACACCAATAATTTGGCTCAAAGACCGATCTACTGTAACCATCATCTCGCGTAACGCTTTTTCGGCTTGGCGATAGGTGCGTACTACATCTAAAGCTTCTAATTGCCTTTCCAGCATCTCCAGCTCCTGGCTTTGCTGCGCATTAAGCTGTCCCCATTGTGCCTGATTTCGTAAACTGCGAATTTGGCTGCCGATCCGTTGCACGACCGCATCATGATTGACAATTTGGAGAGTATCCAAAAAGGCAATGTATTGCGGTGTTTTTGCGATGACTTCGCCCAGGGTTCGGGCTGCTTCATAAACATCATCCACTTTTGGCTCCGATATTACTTGTGAAGCATTTATTTCTTCCATAGAAAACTACCATCCTTAATAGAAAATATTCAACAATGACATTCAATTGTTTGAATATATTATAAAGCACAAATGCATTTATACCAGTGATATTTGTCACCTTTTTTCTATCAGGGATATTAAGTCT
>DAOTVW010000050.1:0-43991 GCA_034436035.1 Anaerolineales bacterium | reverse complement strand
TCACGATATAAGAATCGCCGAGAGTCATCTGGTTCTACGGCGCTGATACGATTGCCTTGCACAACGAGCATAGACGCAACCGGCAAGGTTGTATCTTGCGTATAGATATGGCAATGATGGAGAATTTTTATCGAGGTGGGGTTATTCATGGAGGACACGTTGTAAGAAAGCATCGAGTTCTTCATTGGAATAATAATGAATCGTAATAGTTCCGCCGCCTTTTTGGCGGGGTTGGATATTAACCCGAGTGCCAAGGGCTTGCCGCAATTGTTCTTCTAAGGCGTTGAGTTCCGCTTTGTTTTCTTTGCGTTCAACGGGAACGCGTTTTTTCCCCATCATTTTCCGCACCAACTCTTCGGTTTGGCGTACGCTGAGTTCATGATTAAGGATCGTCTGTAAAGCAGCGGTTTGGGCTTGGGTGGTGGGGAGGGTTAATAAGGCACGGGCATGTCCTTCGCTGATTTTTTTATCCAGCAGCGCCTGCTTAACCAAAGCAGGCAGTTTCAATAAACGCAATGTGTTGGTGATCGCAACCCGGCTTTTGCCAACACGGGTGGAAATTTCATCATGGGATAAATGAAATGATTCGATGAGCTGATGATACGCTTCGGCTGCTTCCAATGGATTCAAATCCTCGCGCTGAAGGTTTTCGATCAATGCGAGTTCGAGACGCTGTTGCTCATCTACTTGTCTCACAAGTACTGGCACAACTTCCAGTCCAGCTTGTCGGGCAGCCAGCCAGCGCCGTTCTCCGGCAATGAGGATGTATCGGTTGTTTTGTCCGTCATAGCTGGCGATGAGAGGTTGGAGGATTCCGTGTTCGCGGATGGAACTAGCCAGTTCAGCCAGCTCCTCGGGGTTGAATTGAGTGCGTGGTTGTTGGGGATTGGGGGTGATCTGGTCAATCGGAATGTTGCGAATGCCGCCAGATTGCATGGAGTCTTCTTCAGCAGGTATTAAGGCGTCTAAACCTCGACCGAGTGCAGTTCGTTTTGGCATAGCTCCCTCAACTCTCTTTTACGAAATTTGTAATCAAGATTCCATCAGCAGATAAGATTTCACGGGATAAGGCATCGTATGCCAGCGCGCCGATAGAGTTTGGGGCATAGATGGAAATTGGTTGTCCAAAGGATGGCGCTTCAGCCAAACGGATGCTGCGGGGAATGATGGTTTGAAAGACGAGATTGGGGAAATAGCGTTTGACTTCGTTGACAATTTCATTGGAGAGGTTTGTGCGGCCGTCAAACATGGTCAGTAATACCCCGCGAATTTTCAAATTGGGAAAAAGGACATTCCGCACCCTTTGAATGGTGGTATTTAAGCGGCTGAGACCTTCCAAAGCAAGATATTCACATTGAACCGGGATGATCAAGCCGTCTTGGGCAGCTACTAATCCATTTAAGGTAAGTAATCCCAGGGAGGGAGGGCAATCGATGAGGATATAGTCATACCGTTCGATGATGTTTTTCAGCGCGATTTTTAATTTACTTTCCCTGCCTAACTCGTTGACTAATTCAATTTCAGCACCTGCCAATTGAGCTGAAGACGGTAAAATAGAAATTTTTAATTTGGGATTATGTAATACGAATGCCTCTAATGGCGAAGCCCCAATCAGCGCTTCATACGTGCCGCCTTGAATGATTTGGCGATCAATATTTAAACAGGAGGTGGCATTTGCTTGTGGGTCTAGATCAATGATTAATACTTTTTGCCCATAAGCTCCAAGATAAGCGCCCAAGTTAATGGCAGAAGTTGTTTTCCCAACGCCTCCTTTTTGATTGACAAATGTGTAGACTCTACCCATTTTAGTATATTTCAACCAAGGTGTTTTCGATTTCCGTTACAGTCGGGATGCTATCCAATCCAAGCCGAGTGATGGAAAAAGATGCCAGTTGAGTGGCAAAACGCCCGGCTTCCCATGGGTCGCGGGTGTCATATAGACGGATAAAAAAAGCGGCTGCAAAGATGTCGCCTGCCCCGGTGGAGTCAACTTCGACCAAATTGGGGGGCGGGTGAAAACGGCGCACATCCCCATTCCAGTAAATACGAGCGCCTTCCGCTGCTTCGGTGACGGCCAGGATGTGGCAAGAGGCAGCAATTTCCTCGATCACATCCTCGTTGTAATCGACATCTTCAATGCTTATTACGGTTGCATTGACATAAGGGAGGACAAAAGAAGCTTCCAGCCATTCGGTAGTATGGACGATGCCATTTTCATCCCAAGCACGCAGCCAACCTTGCGGTGTGAGACCAATAAAAGAATCCGGGAAAGATCTCACCACACCTGGTTCGATTTCTTGAGCAACCGGCGCGAGGTGTACTATGGGCGCTTTCCGCCATTCTTGCGGAACAAGATAAATGTCCAATTTATCGGCGCGTTGATAAATGGTTTGCAAGCGCCCAAAAGGTGTGTTCAGGTTGGAAAAAGTGGTGCTTTGGAGTGTGGGAAGGTTGATGATAGGGATACCTGCTAGAGGCGTCAGGAGTTCTTCATCTGCAAATGAAGTGATTATTGCCGGGCGAAGTCCCAGCGCTTTGGCGGTTAAAGATGCATAGGCAGCACTACCACCTAATCGGTATTCTGCACCATAAATATCGCGGGTCAAATGACCTATCACTAAATAATCGGCTGCAGGGATCTTCTCTAAGCTTGTGTTCATATATGCATTATAACGAATTTTGATTGCGTGATGAGCCTTTATTCCAGCGAATTGAACACGAAAGGAATGTTTAGGCGAGTCGAAAATGCTCAATCCAGCTATTTGCCCTTAAACGGACAATAATACCCTGCGGTTGGCGCAGGCTTATTTCGGAATGATCGTCACTTTGCGGCGTGGTTCAACACCGATCGATTCGGTGATAACACCGGGATATTCCTTGAGTTCGAGATGGATGATCCGGCGTTCATTGGCTGGCATTGGCTCCAAAATTTGCCTGCGTCCGGTTTTAATGGCTTGTTCTGCCATTCGGCGTGCAAGATGACGCAGTTGGTTTTCCCTCCGCGAGCGATATCCTTCAACATCAATCATGATGGGTACCGATTGGTTGGTCTGTTTCCCCAAAATCAGGCTGGTGATATATTGAAGGGCGTTCAGTGTTTCTGCTTGCGGTCCGATGAGGATGGTTAAATCTTTACCGCGGATATCAATATAGATCGGCGGGGTTCCATGTTCGCTCGAATCTTTCAAGAATGAGGCGCTAACCGATGCTTTAATTTGCATTTCCTGCAATAGTCGTTTCACTACTTCTTCGGCTTTAGAAAGCAGCTGGGTATCTTGTTCGGCAGGAGGGGGAGTTTTCTCGATAACGGTCTCTTTCTCGATAATTTTCTCAGTGGTGACAGATGGTGTCGTCACTGGTTGAGGGGATTCTTTGATGGTGAGTCGAACGCGTGCTTGACGCGCTCCAATGCCAAATAAGCCACGACTGCCTTCATCTAATATATCTATTTGAACATTTGCAGAGGGAACGCCTAATTCCTGCAATCCTTGCTGAATCGCTTCTTCCACAGAAGGGGCAATGATTTCCAAGCTGGTTCTTTTTTCATTCATTTCGTTTTTCCTGTGCTTTTCTCACTGGGTTTGGAACGAGCTGGGATCAGGTTGCGCCAATTGACCTTCCCCATTGCGCCATACTGAAGGATGCCAACGACATTGCTGGTCACAAAATAGAGCGCTAATCCTGATGCCAGGGTGTAGGCAATATAACCGATGAACAATGGCATATATAAATTCATCATCTGAGTCATTTGGGCGCTTTGATCACCTGGTTGAGTTGAGGGGGTCATTAATTTTGTTTGTAAATAAGTGGTGATCACGACAATGATTGCCAACACAGGCACACCAAAGCCAAACAGATACAACCTTTCTGGTTGACTCAAATCCATCCATAGAAAATGATTGTTTAAGGGAATGATTTTCGCGGCATTGATGAAGGGGTAAATATGTTTGGAGAAATCAAATAACTGTAATGGAGTGACTGCCAAAGCGCGGATAATCGCCTGGTATAACCCGATGATTATCGGAAATTGGATGAGGGTTGGCAAACAGGATCCAAAGGGATTTATCCCTTTTTCTTGATAAAGGCGCATTTGCTCTTGGGATAGTTTTTGCTTGTCGTCTTTATACTTTTTTTGAATTTCTTGCCATTCTTTCGATTTCTGTAATTCCTGAAGCCCTTGAGAGCTCTTCATCTGACTGGCGGTGAGAGGATGGGTAAGTAAACGAATGAGAATGGTAAAAATAATAATCGCAATTCCGAAATTGCCAATCAGGCTATAAATATATAGCAATACATTCACCATTGGGTTGATAATAAATTGATCCCACATAATACTTGTCCGATTTTCCTATTTTTTTGCTAGGCTAAATATCCAACTTTGCTCACCCTGTTCATTCAATGCAACTAATATATCGTCCTTTGTCACAAGGGGAACATACAACATGCCATCCGAATATTTGACGGTTGCTAATAGTTTAGCGGAGAATGTTTTCATCCACAACTGCTTTCCTTGTAGGTCAAAAGCATAAAGGTTACCGGCTTCATTGCCAATGATGATTTTATCTTTTAATATCAAGGGTGAAGCGGTGATGGCGGAATTTGTCTCCACTTTCCAAATTTCTTTTCCGTTTTGGGGATCGAGGGCAATGAGATCGCCGGCTAAGTCGGTAATATACAGGTGTCCATCCTGCAAAACAGGATCTCCCCATACCCAATTTCGAGTGGGATAAGTCCAGCGGTCGGTTTTTGTTTTCGTATCTAAGGCATGCACCAGATTGCCAAAGGTACCAAAGTATAAAATGCCCTCTTTGTCCATGGCTGGGGTGCCGACAATGGAGCCTTCCAATTTTTCCGTCTTCCAAACGAGATTGCCAGTTTGGGCATCTATAGCATAAATATGGTGATCCATGGAAGGGACATAAATGCAGTTGCAGGATTCATCGGTGACTGGTGTTGCCCAAATCGCTCCCTCCGCAGAGAAGTCCCAGAGTTTGTTGCCCTGAAAATCCAACGCATAAAGTGCTTTTCCGCTCGTTGGCGCATAGATGCGATCCTTGGTGATCAGTGGTGTGGCAACGTAGTTATATTTCGATTCGCTAAATTTCCAATTTTCTTGTCCATTTTGCGGATTGATGCTGTAAAGGACATGATCATAACCGCCAACGATGAGCTGCCCATCATCCGGTGTCAGCGCAGGTGCGGCATAAAACGAAATTTTATTATTGACCTCGGCTGGATAGCGCCATTTTTCACTCCCACTCTTCATGTCGAGGGCGATGATTTGTTGATGATAAGCGATATATACCCTTTCTTGATTGACGGTCACACCAGGCCAACTGGAGGCGATGGTTGTGCCAGAGCATGCAGAAAGGAGGAAAACCCCTAGAAGTATGAACAAAAACAAAGCAAGTTTATTTCTCATTCGCTAGTTCTTCCACTCTAATAATTTTATGGAACTGGGTCATAACCACCCGGGTTGAATGGGTTGCAGCGTAAAATACGCCAGGTGGCTAGGATGCTCCCTTTGATAACACCATGCTTGTAAATGGCCTGGTATCCGTAATGCGAGCAGGTTGGATAGAAGCGGCAGGTATTGCCCGGCAGTGCCCGCGAAAGGGTGAGTTGATAGGCTCGAATTAAACTTAACAGAATCCATCGCGGGAGATTCGTGATCGTTACAGGTAAATCCCTTAATCTTGGTTCAGGTGGATCAAGAGTTAATGGTACTGGTCTCGCTGGCATGTATCTCATCCATAAGCATGTTCGTTTTTCGGAGTGCCTTTACCAAAGCTGAGTACAGATGGTCATACGATGCAGTGAGGAGAGGCTTGCGGGCGATCAAAATGATGTCAAATCCAGGTTCAAGTTGTTTTAGCCAAGGCTGAATGCATGCTCGCAAACGCCTTTTGGCACGATTACGTTTTACTGCATTACCTATGGAACGCCCGGCAGCGATGCCTACCCGGGTTTGCGTGGAAGAATTGGGAGCGTAAATCAACACGAAAAGCGGGTGAGCATACGCTTTTCCTGTGTTCCTCACCCGCTGAAAGTCGCTTGACTTTTTCAGGCGGTAGCGGCGATCCACGATCCCAATTCATCCAGGCTTTTTACCATCTGTATCAATCTATGGTTTGGTTTAACCCTTCCAGTTCACGTGTTTTACATGATTATTCTTGGTCACGGTTAACCGATAACGACCTTGTAATCGGCGGTTTTTCAGAACCTTGCGACCGCCAGCAGTAGCCATGCGGGCACGAAACCCATGCACTCGTACACGTCTGCGTATTTTTGGTTGATAAGTCCTTTTTGTCATACACTATCCCATTCTTAGTAGATTTTATTATCGCAAAAAATGATTATAACCGAAGGCTAAGAGTTCGTCAAATTCGGTTTTATTAAATTCTCCAGGCTGCGGAAAGCGAGGAAGCCGAATAATAACGGTAGCCAAAATGTCACCCCGCGATAGGCAAGCGAGAGGATCGTTGCCGCACTTAAAGTGACATAAAACGAGGAAATGGTCAAGGTCATTGCCCCTTCCACAAACCCTATTCCTGCGGGAGTAGGAGAGATGATCATGAATAAATAACCCATGCTCCAGCCGGCGATGATCGTTCCAATTGAAAGGGGTGCTTTGAAAGCCACAAATATGAGGAATAAAATCAACACTAATAAAAATTTATTGAGTAAGGTATGGAGAAAAGGGATTAACAAATTGCGTGGATTTTCGCGAAGAACGATTAATCCCTCCGCTACCTCGTTCGAAAAATCAAATGCGCGTTTTTCGGAAAGATACTCGCGATGTAACAACGGATGAAGGAGACGGTTGACTTGATGTGCTATCCAAGCCAAAATCTTCCCTAAAGCCAATGAAGAACGCATTCCAATGTAAATCATTGTCCCTAGTCCGATGGCTAAGAAAAAGAGGATAAGCGAGGCGATGATTTCTGGAGCGTTCAAGTCATTCCTGCGGAACAGCACAAATAAACCTAAGGTCAAAACACAAAGGAAGGCGGCGTAATCAAGTAAAAGGAAAAGGATACCAGCCAGAGTGACTTTCCCGCTTGGTAAATTGGTTTTACGCGCCTCTGAGATGAATACCGCCATGCCGCTCACGCCTACCGAGGGAGCCACCACGTTGGTAAAGTTTGCTGCTAAAGCGAGATAGGTCAGCCTTTTTAAACTATCATTGATTCCAAGCGCATGATAAATTGCGCGATAGGTGGCACCGAGATTAAGGAGCCAGATTAATTCGACGAGGATAGATAGGGAAATAAAACGCCAATCGCCCTTCCGTAGTGTTTCCCAAATCGATTGTACCTCGGCGAAATGACCGATGACAAACAATATTCCAAGCAGAAGGGCGATGGCGATTAAAAATCTACGCATGGTTTAGGCGGGGAAGCATCTTCAGCTGGGGGAGATTAGCTTCTCCGTCGTCCGCCCATGCTCAAGACCAGGGATGCATAGTAGAGTAATTGTAAGACAGCGGTAATCAAAGCCGCTACATACGTCAACGCAGCTGCGTTGAGCACTTGATTGACACCTTGCATTTCTTCTTCGCTATAGATCAAGCCTGCTTCTCGTAATAGCTGTTTCGCCCGGGCAGAGGCGTTCAACTCGACCGGTAAGGTTGCCAATGCAAAAATCGCGCCTCCAGAGAAAACGAGGACGCCTAACCAGGCTATCTCAGGAAACCGTAACAAAAATCCAATCATCAGCAGTATCCAGCCAAGATAGGAACCAATGTTCACCGCTGGCACTAGTGCTGAGCGGAGGCGCAGAGGGACATAACTTTCTTTATCTTGCATCGCATGTCCTAACTCGTGCGCGGCAACAGCCACTGCGGCTACCGAAGCGCCTTGGTAGACATTTGGGGAAAGGTAAAGTGTTTTATCTCTCGGATCATAATGATCGGTTAAGTTACCGGGGGTGGTGGCAATTCGAACGTTTTGTAAGCCACCATAACGGATTAATTGTTCGGCAGCTTGTGCACCACTAATGCGCAATCGCGATGGTACACGGCTCCATTTTGAGTAGGAGGAGCTGACATACCATTGCACCAATATCATTAATAGAAAGGCAGGTGCCATAAAAAGTATATATCTGGGATCTAGAAAAAACATATTGACCTCCAATATGGTTATATTTTATTTACTGAGTAACTCAATCGCTTTATCCAATTGTGGATCGCGATTGGCAGCGATATCTTCATCACTCATTGGAACAACTACATCGGGAGTTAACCCAACTTTATGAATTGTGCGGCCGTTGGGAGTTAACCAACGTGCCACGGTAATGCGCACGGCTCCCTGGTTGTTAACCAAATCCGTCCAAATTTGAACAGAACCTTTACCATACGTGGTTACACCAACCAGTTTCCCGCGCCCCAAATCTTGGATTGCGCCGGCGACGATTTCTGAAGCAGATGCACTACCCTCGTTCACAAGGACGACTAAGGGGATATCGGTGGCTATTCCCTTTCCATTCGCTTTGTAGGTATCTTTGTGGCCATCTCCATATTGTTCGTAGACGATAACGCCATCTTTGATGAATTCAGAGGCGATATCAATGGCGGAATTCAGCAGTCCTCCTCCGTTGTTGCGCAGATCGAGGATAATCCCTTTTGGTTTTTGATCCAGTAATTTCTTGAGCATGTTATGAAAATCTTGAGTAGTTTTTTCATCCCCAAAAGCCAGCAAGCGAATATAAGCGATATTATTTTTTTCCATGTGGCCGATCACATTGGTGGATTTTATGCTGGCGCGGGTGATGACCACATCGAACGGTTGATCTACACCAGGTCTTTTAATAGTTAATCGCACCTGTGAACCAGCCGGGCCCAATACTTTTTGGCGCACCAATTCGCCGTTGATACCGGTCATATCCTGTCCGTCGATGGCAATGATTTGATCGCCGGGTTTGAGCCCCGCTTTTTCAGCGGGAGAATCCATCATTGGCGCGATGATGGTCAGGTACTCTCGGGTCGTGTCGACATACGCGCCGATCCCTTCATATTGTTCGCCGGTAAGTTGCGCATTGAATTCTTTTAATAAATCGGGATCGATATAGGAAGAATGCTCATCTCCTAAAGCTTCGATCATCCCTTTAATTGCACCGCGCATTAAGGCGGTGTCATTGACAGGTTGGTCGACATATTCTTGATGAACCAATTTCCAAGCTTGCCAAAATGGCGTAAAGAGTTGATCGACATCCTGTGCAGATCCACTCTGATTTGTGCTTTGAAGTGGTTGGGGACTTTGCCCAGGCATGATCAAAAAAGCATTGTTTGGATTCTCCGCCGATAGACGACCAGCAAAAAATCCAGCTGCGCAAGAACCGCTCACAAGGGTGAGAATAATCACCAGGATTAAAGCGACATTGGGTTTCTTATTTTCCATTTTTTCTCCTCAATAACAACCATTCTAAAATACCTTATCATACTTCAATCAGAAAAAGATAAAAATTTGATAGAGATTTGATTAACGTTGATTTAATTCTATTCCTAAAACGGATTGAATATATTGGTTAAAAGAACCTGGATCATGCACCAGGCTGGTATATTCCAATAGTGTGTTGCCATCCAATCCATATTTTGGATGGCAAGAACTTGGTTTTGCACCATGAGGGGCTTCGATGACAAAATCCACGAAAGGTGCCACAATATCCGCCTGGTCGAGTTCTGAAACAATTTCTTCGGCGGTAAGGATGACTACATCTGCAGTGATGGACAATTCTTCATCTAGTGCTTTATTTTTCCCGATAATCGCATTCCCATGCGGGTCTGCTTTCAGGGCATGGATAATGGCGACGTTGGGTTTGATAGCAGGAAATGCCATTAATCTTTCTCCGTTGTATGGATCTACGATAGTTTTGACATCTGGTCGCAATTTGGGTAAGTCCGTTCCAATCCAACCACGGCCAGGCATAAAACCGATCCCTGCCATCTGAGCCCGTAGTCCAAAGGCTAAGCTGGCTTCAGTTTCTTCCATGATATCCAACTCCCCGCGGTTTCCATAATAAGTGAACATAGGCGCAAACCCAAATATCTCCAGCCCGAAATAACAACTGCGCACTGTTTTCACCAGACCAGCACCAACGAGGAGGTCTCCTTCATAACCACCTGTGAAACTCAACAGGGTAAGCTGATAGGAAAGGCGATTCTGAATGGCATATTTTATCAGTTGGAGGATAAAAGCAACCGGGCGGCGATAAAGAGTCATCCCGCCAATTGCAAGCATGCTGTCTGGCTGGATGAGGGGTAAGACATCGGTAAAGTGGGATAACTTATTCATGAAAAGGTGAGGGAAAACGGTGATTCATCCATAAATCCGGCATCCGCTGGCGTAAATCTTTTAGGGTTGGGATGATTAATTTCACCGCCGGGTCTGGATCATGTTCCCCGACCAGGATAGTGAACATCCCTAGCTGGGTGGCGGGGATTAAATTGGATAAAGAATCATCTAAATAGATGACGGTTTGGGGATCATGCACATCCGATTTTTGCAGCGCAATTTGATAGGCTTCCATCTCTGGTTTGCAATAGAAGTTAATCGCGCGCACATCGATGATCCCGTCGAAACAATCTAGCATATCCATTACCCGTAACACTCTTTCGGCGTGATGTGCATCTGCATTGGTGAAGATAAATTTGCGATAAGGGAGGGTGCGCACCATTTCCCGTAATTCCTGATCCGGTTGGATATATTCATGCAGCGGGATGTCGTGGACAAATTGAAGATAATCATCTGCATCCACTTGATAATGTAGTTGTAATCCCCGTAAGGTGGTACCATAAGTTTCGAAGTAATGTTTACGCAGTTCCGGAATAATATCCCATGAAAGACCGAGCCGCTCGTTCATATAGAGAGACATCCGTTGGCGGATGACCTCCCAAAGGCCACTGCGGTTGTCATAAAGGGTTCCATCGAGATCGAAAAAGATTGTTTCAAAATTCATGCTAAAAGTATAACTGAAAAAAAGAAGAATGGGAGAGTTTTCCTTTGCAACAGGAATAACGGGTTGGTTGGATGCTAGTATAATGATGAAGGATTACCTATGGCGATACATGTTTTACCTTCTGAAATTGCTTCGCAAATTGCTGCTGGTGAGGTTGTTGAGAGACCGGCATCAGTGGTCAAAGAGTTAATTGAGAACGCGCTCGATGCAGGAGCGAATCGGATAAGCATTCATGTTACAGGCGCTGGAAGGGATCTCATTGAGGTCAGTGATAATGGATTGGGCATGGATGAAAATGATCTTAAACTGGCGGTTTTACGCTATGCAACGAGTAAAATTGAAACCGCTGCCGATCTCTCCAATATCCGAACGTTAGGATTCCGCGGGGAAGCGCTCGCTTCTATTAGCTCTGTATCTCGATTTCAAATTACATCTCGGACAAAATCCATGAAACATGCGATGCGCCTTCAATTGGAAGGGGGCGTGCAAGTCAGCTTTAGTCCAATTGGGGCTCCCGAGGGTACTACTGTGCGGGTGGAGAACTTATTTTACAATGTTCCGGCTCGGTTAAAATTTCTCAAGCACGATCAAACAGAACGGAATCGAATCGAGCAGGTGGTTGCTCATTATGCCCTTGCATATCCAGGGGTTCAATTTCTCCTTGATCAAGAGGGGAAAAGTCAATTAACCAGTAGCGGAAATGGTAACCGATCGGAAGTGTTAATAGAACTCCTCGGTTTAGAGATTGCCCGGCAGATGATTGAAGTTATTTATGAAGAGCGGGATATCCGGATATTTGGTTTTATTAGCCCGCCTCATGTAACTCGCTCCAATCGCGCAGAAATACATTTTTATATCAATCAAAGGCCTATTCAAGATAGCGCCCTTGCGTCTGCGATTGTTCAAGCATATCAACATTATCTAATGGTGGGTCGTTATCCCATTGTGAAGATTTTCATCGAAATCGATCCATCCTTTGTGGACGTGAATGTGCATCCCACAAAAGCAGAAGTGCGGTTTGCGAACCCAAACTGGATTTTTAGCCAGTTACAACATGCTGTTCGGAGAGCGCTTACCGCAGCGTCACCGATCCCACAAATCATAACCGCCCCGGCCTGGCAACCCAATTGGAACATGACCAATCGAGAGCAAGAATCTCCAGCGTTTATTCAACCGCAACCGCTGCTGGAGCCATCAAATCGTTTTGACAATCAAGATACGACCACCAAAGAACGCATCCCTTTGCTTCGTCTGATTGGGCAAATTGCAGCGACTTATCTGGTCGCAGAAGGGCCGGATGGATTATATTTGATTGATCAACATGCTGCCCATGAAAGAGTTTTATTTGAGAAGTTCTTAAGGAATAACAATCAAAAAGCGATAACCCAGAATTTACTGACTGCAGCAATTGTCACCTTGCCCCTCACACAGGCGAGGATGGTCGAAGCCCAATTAGAAATACTCAATCAGATTGGATTTGTCATCGAAAGTTTTGGGCCCTCATCCTATAAAATCAGCGCCATTCCCTCCATATTGGCAGGCATGCAGCCACAAGAAGCAATCATGGCAGTCATAGAAGATTTCGAAGAGGATGAGACACCTTTGGAAAAAGAGAGAACGAAAAGGATGATTGCCCGAATATGCAAACGGGCAGCAGTGAAAGCTGGTCAAACCCTATCACCAGAGGAACAACGGAAATTATTAACGGACCTCGAGGGTTGTGAATCACCACGCACCTGCCCACATGGTCGCCCAACCATGATTCACTTATCGGTGGATTTATTAGAGAGGCAATTTGGTCGCAGAGGAGCAATTTAATTTTTAATTTAGCCAACCTCGGATCAATGATGTGGATATGCTTATGGAAAGGGAATACGAATTAATCAACTTTCAAGGAGAAAAACATGCGTGCTATATGGCTGGAAGATCAAAAATTAAGCCTTCGCGATGACCTCCCAATTCCAACTCCAGCTGAGAACGAAGCGCTGATTAAGGTTAATTTAGCGGGAATTTGCGCCACTGATTTAGAATTGGTGCGGGGGTATTATCCATATAGTGGGATTCCTGGTCATGAATTTGTGGGTGTAGTGGTAGAGGCAGCTCGGCGATCAAGCCTGGTTGGAAAGAGAGTGGTGGGGGAGATCAACATTGCGTGTGGTCAATGCCGCGAATGTAAAGATGGTAATCCGCACCATTGTCAAAACCGCTCTGTGTTAGGGATTGCCAACCATGATGGAGCATTTGCGGAATACCTTACATTGCCGATAGATAACCTTCATCTTATTGACGATTCGATTGCCGATGAACAAGCTGTGTTTGTTGAACCGTTAGCAGCTGCCTTGGAGATTTTAGAACAGGTCATGATTAAACCCAGTGATCGAATTTTATTGATTGGATGTGGACGATTAGGACTATTGGTTGCACAAGTACTCAATCTTCTCAGTAGTCCATTTATCGCTTTGGCTAAATATCCGCATCAGCAAAACTTATTATCGAAGTGGCATATTCCATATCTCACTTCCCCAGATCAAATCGAAGAGAAAAGTTTTGATTTAGTTGTGGAGGCAACCGGGTCGCCAGCTGGTTTTGATTTAGCTCGTAAAGCCATCCGCCCACGGAAAACCATTGTATTGAAAAGTACCTATCATGGCAACATGGAGGTTAACATGTCGGCTGTGGTGGTGGATGAGATCAATTTAATTGGATCGCGCTGTGGGCCATTCCCACCGGCGATAGAGCTGCTCCGCAAGGGACGAGTGGATGTGCAATCCATGATCATGGGAAAATATCCCTTAAGCGATGGCATTGCAGCGTTCCATAAGGCAGCCGAAGCGGGTGTCCTAAAAATATTGATCGATCCTTGGTTGAATAGCTGAGCGAATTATTTTTGGCGGAGTTGGAGAACTTCTTCTACGATCATCGGTAGAACTACCGCAACATCGTCGGAAAAAACAACATCGGCTCTTATATCTAAATACGTGGGCGAGCGATTGATAATGAGTAAATGGGCACCATTTTCAATAGCTTGCATGGGTAAGCTCGCAACAGGCAATACTTCGAGAGATGAACCAGCAACAATCATTAAATCGCAATGTCGGCTGACTTTTTGAGCCTTTTGCCAGGGTTGATAGGGCATCTGTTCACCAAATAAAATCACATCTGGTTTAAGGATACTCCCGCAGTTGGGGCAGAGCGGCAGAGTACCATCTTGAAGAAATGCCTCGATAAAAGGTGTAGAGATGACTTTGAGAAAACAAGTTGGACAAGTCATGGTCTCAAATGTACCATGTACTTCGAGGACATTTTGACTGCCAGCTTTTTGGTGTAATCCATCAATGTTTTGCGTGATGACGGTTTGGACGTATCCAAGGTTTTGTAAGGTTGTCACTGCAAAGTGGGCTGGATTTGGTTGGGCAGAAAAAATCTGCGCTGCTAGCGGTTGCAACCAGCGATAAAAAGCGATAGGATCATATCGAAAAGTGAAAAAAGAGGCAACTTCTAACGGTTCAACTTTTGCCCATAAGCCTGTTTGCGGGGAACGAAAATCAGGTATGCCAGAGGAGGTGGAGATACCTGCCCCGCTGAGAACAACCCCGCGTTTGGATTTGAGGATGATTTCGGCGGCACTATGGATTGCTTGAAGGGTTCGCGGGGCGTGGGTTTCCATTTTTAGTTGATTCTACAATAAGGATAATATTTTTTTAGCTAACTCATTAAATTGTTGGGCTGTAATGCTTTCCAACTGGTGTAGATAGATAGGATGATTGGAAAGGATAGCATGGTGGGCAAGTTCCGGCGCAGGGGTGAACATCTCACTGATGGGTAATTTCAATTGTTCTTGGATTTGAGAGCGGGTGAACATGACATCAGCGCGCACACGATTATATAACACAGGTAAGATATGTGTTTGTGATACACCTTCATTTATAAATGCTTCGATTAGTAAATTTTCCAGTGTAATGGAAGAATATGTTGGATCAAAAACCAAGAGAAGGAAATCACAATTTGAATAAAGAGCTTGAAATAGGGTGTTATAGCCTGCACCGAGGTCGATTAAAACGATATCGGCGAAGGCGGTAAGGAGTTGGCTAATTGTTTGAAAGTGCTCGGCTGTAACCGGGATTTTTGCTTCTTTGATATCGGATGAGGATAATAGAAGCTGAACACCTTGAGAATAGCGGATGAGGTATTTTTCGATATCTGCAGAGGTGATTTCAAAATCCTTTTTTTGGATCAGGTTTTGTAATCCCTCAATTTTCTTGTAGCCTAGTTCAATCCCGATACTGCCCATACCTGGGCGGAAATCAGAAATAATGACGCTTTTGTTACCCAACTTTTGGAGGGCTAAACCAAGATTTAAGGTTAAGGTTGAAGTACCAACCCCGCCCTTGGCGCCAAGAATACCAATGCGGATACCTTTCCTTACCTCTTTGGTTTCTTCGATGGTGCGTGATTTTTGTACTCGGGAAAGCACTGCCCGAATATGGGCAAATAATTCACGCGGCTGGGTTGGTTTGGTCAGGTAATCATCTGCGCCTGCTTCGAAGCCCATTATTTTATCTTCGACCTCATTCTTCGCTGAAAAGATGATGATCGGGATTTGACTTGTGACAGGATTATGGCGCAATCGTTTGGCAACTTCGTAACCATCCATTTCCGGCATCATAATGTCGAGCAAAATGATGTCCGGTATTTCTTTTTCTGCTATGGATAGTGCTTGTGGTCCATTATTAGCAGCTAAGATTTGATACCCCTGGCGCTGAAGCATTAACCCCACTAAACGTAAAGTATCGATATCATCATCAACAAGTAATACTTTTTCGGGCATGCTAGGTCCTTAATGGGTAGAATCAGGTACTACTTAGGTAGGATCGGTTTTTTTTCTGAAAGGCCGCTGCTGGCGATTTTTTCAATTATAATCTTTTTTGAAATGTTTGCAACATTTGTTAAAATATTTCACCAAAATTATCCATTTGAGCGGGAGAAGACCATTTTAGTAGGTGTCTCCGGAGGTCCCGATAGCCTAGCATTGATGTCTTTATTAGTTGAGGCTGGGCAAAAGATCGTTGTTGTCCATGTTAACCATCAACTCCGACCGGAAGCAGAAATGGAAGAAAAAGGGGTAATCCATTTTGCCAAACAATTCGGTGTGACATGTATCACGGGGCGAGTTGATCCGGTATCGTTTGCTGAGCAGAAATCATTAACCCTGGAAGAAGCTGCCCGAATATTGCGTTACCGTTTTTTATTTAATGAGGCGGAAAGACATCATGCCGCTGCAGTTGCAGTGGCTCATAATGCAGATGATCAAGTTGAAACCTTTTTGTTGCATTTGTTGCGTGGAACGGGGACAAATGGTTTGCGGGGGATGAAAGCTTATGCGCTGCCTAATGCTTGGAGTACCCAAATTCCACTTATCAGGCCGCTATTAGGGTTCTGGCGCTCAGATATTTTAGATTATCTGGCGAGCAAAGACATCCATCCCTTCTGGGATCAATCCAATTGGGATAATCAGTATACTCGTAATCGAATTCGCAATCAGCTCATCCCTGAATTAGAAGAATATAACCCAGCGATTCGAAAATTAATCTGGCAGACCTGTGCGATTTTAGATTCTGATATGGATATCATAGAAAAGGTCGAAAACGAGGCGTGGGAGAAAGTTTGTATTCAGGAAGATAAAAACATGCTTGAGCTTGATTTAGTGGAATTGAAAAATCAACCCTTAGCGCTGCAACGGCGCATTGTTCGCCGGGCATGGTTGAAGTTCACTCAAAAACCAGAGATGGTGGATTTTGAACATATTCAACAATTGATTGATTGGTTGAAGGAAACACAAAGCGGTAAATGGGAATTATCTCCAGATCTTACCTGGTTCAATGAGTCGAAATCGGCTTTGATTGTTCGAAAAGGATATGAACAGAAACAATCGCCCTATCCTCAGCTAACTGATAAAAACATGGTAGCAATCCCTATACCGGGAGCAATTGGATTGGATGAGGAGTGGTTGCTGAGAACAGAAGTGATTAAAAATTCAAGGAATCTACCGTGGCGGCAGTCTGAAGAAGATGTCCGATGGAATGCTTGGGTTGATCTGGAGCGATGTGTTTTGCCATTAGTCATCCGCACACCTCAAAAAGGCGATCGCATTGACCCCTATGGAATGCATGGAGCGCAGGCAAAGGTATCGGATATCTTTATCAACCGTAAAATACCCCAGCGGTTTCGTCGCTCTTATCCGGTGATTTGTGACGCAGCACGAATTATTTGGCTGCCTGGTTACACCATAGCCGATGCTGTGAAAGTCACCGATACAACCACAGAAGTTCTCCACCTCGCGATGGAGAGGAACTTGGAATATAAAAATGCGTGATAGACGCTAGCTACGATTTAGGGTGAATCTCTTCTACTAAGCGGTCAAGCTTCATGTTAACCTCACGCCATTGTACTTTTGAAAGCCCGAGTTTTTGGCGAATGTGATCTTTTTCCATCCCATTCAGAACATCCTGAACCGCACATGTCCAGCGACACATATCGAAAGAAATGTGTTTTTGCAGACCCGCTTCGACGGAAAGGTCTTCTAACAAATATTCTAATCGCCTTTGTGACCAAGGGAACACTTGATCTGTGATGTGGTATTGCTCGCAATATTCATGATAAATCTCTAACCAATCGGCGGGTAGTTTAATTTTCCGTTCTTTGTACCGATATTGGGGGTTATTATAGCGGACAAAGAGTATGGGCTGGTTGGGTGAGCTTTCATCGATGTGATTTTTGGATAGCGCGAGGCATTCGTTCTTTTTCAATCCTGTCGAAATCAGCAAATAAAAGAGGGCATAGTAGCGTGTGTCTGGTTTTGCGCTCTGTCTATACTTTTGACACACATCCATTACTGCTTCAATTTCATTGGGAAGCAATATTACTGGTAACGGGCTGAGGACAACATGCTGGATTATCTTTTCTGCAGGGTTATAAGGGATGACTGCATACTGATGCAACCAGCGAAAAAAGGATTTTAGAGCGGTGATCCTGCGCGAGAGAGTTTTGGGGCTGCAGGGTATGCCGCGACCTTTTTCCATCCAGGATAAGAAACGGTTTAAATCAGCAGTGGTGATATTACCAAGCGTGTGGGTAGGGGATAAAAAACCAGCCAATAATTTCAGGTCGTGAGTAAATGCTTTGATGGTATGCGGAGAATTCCCTTGATCGGCGAGATAAACTGACCAAGCGGTGATGGCGGGGGTGAGCGTGGATTGGCTGGTTAAGTGAGCAGTCATGGAATCTTCGGGCATGATTTTGTCCTCCAAATTCGTATAGTCGTTATACAAAAGAGTTTAGCGACTTTTATGGAATTTGTCAATGTTTTTTGCGATGATATTCCAGCAAAGGAAACCAGCATAAACGCAGTTGGTTAAAAACAATGCCTAAAAACTTTTCGCCTTTGTTCGCCAGAGTAAAAGATGCCAACAAATCACTCACTTGTCATGGCTTATTAACAGAGAAATTTACAATCCCAGCTGCGAGGCAATATCCCGCATGGCAGTGATGACATTTCCCACATGCTCCCATAGATCAATCCCTAATTCTTGGGTCGCCTTTTCGATTTCCTGACGGTTTGCTCCGGCTGCGAAAGCTTTATCTTTCCATTTCTTCTTCACCGATGACACTTCAAGGTCAGACAATGATCGCGAGGGACGCACCAAAGCAACGGCGGTGATAAGCCCGGTGATTTCATCACAAGCATAAAGTGCTTTTTCCATACGGTTAATCCGTGCGACACCGGTGTGGTCAGCATGACTGAGCACGGCATGGATAATCTCCTCCGGCACGCCGTGTTGACGCAGTATTGGTGCACCAGCTTGCGGATGTTCCTCTAAGGTTGGGTGAATTTCCCAATCAAAATCATGAAGGAGACCAACAATTCCCCATAGCTCAGGGTCTTCCCCGTATTTTTCCGCATAAAAACGCATGGCTGCTTCTACTGCCAACATGTGGCGGATGAGGTTTTCATTTTTCACATATTGATGCACCAGATCAAGTGCTTCTTGTCGATTCATTGCATCTCCTTTGGAAATATTGGTTCTGGGTTACCTAGCACCGGTTCAGGATGGGTTATTTTTAAATCAATCAGGGCATTGATTGTCGCCATTGTTTCCCGAAAATTCCAATAAAATTGCATGATCCTCCGGTATGGATGGATATCAGAAGGCACACCTATTGCTTCGATACCCAATTCCCGGCAGGTATAAAGCGCACGCGGTAAATGAAAGGATTGCGTAACCAAAATCGCTTCATCTACACCGAAAATGACCTTTGCTCGATAACAAGTATCATAAGTCCTGCGACCACCATAGTCTAATACAATTGCCTCTTTGGGAACATTCAAGCTGATTGCATAATTTTCCATCGCCAAAGGCTCATTATAATTATCAGTACGGTTGTCGCCGCTGAAAAGTAACTTCGTTACCTTTGCATTTTTATAGAGTAATGCAGCAACTTCCACTCGATCCCTGAGTACTGTTGTGGGTTGACCAGTCCGATTTAATCCAGCTCCGAAGACAATTGCCACTTTATGATAGGGTACATCATTTACCGAATAAATGTTACTCTTTATTGACCAATAAACAACCAGCCGCGTGAAAAACGGGGCGAGAAGAAGAACGATAATGAAAATGATTAAGATCATTGTAATAAGTTGTGGTATGGTGATTTTCATCAATTGTCAAAATTTTACCATGAAAGAGGATTGCATTCTTAACCGCGAGGGGTTACAATCCATACGTTATGAATCAAGAACTGATCTATCAAAATACATTGGATTATCTCTATAGCTTTGTTGATTACAGCTTGACGAAAGCGGATCGGCTAGCTCAAGCAAAGTTTGACCTCACGCGCATGCAAAGGTTGTTAGAGGAATTGGGGAATCCTCATCATACTTTTCCTTCCATCCATATCACTGGAACAAAGGGAAAGGGTTCGGTGACGGCAATGTGCACGAGTGTCCTTCGGCAGGCTGGCTACAGGGTGGGCATGTATACCTCTCCCCATCTAGAAGATTATGCGGAACGAATTCAAGTTAACGGAGAAAATATTCCCCACGCAGCTTTGGTTTCGTTAGTTGAAACTATGAGGCCTGTTATCGAAAAGATTAAAGATTTAACCACATTTGAGATCACCACTGCGCTAGCTTTCCTGTATTTTTATCAAAGGAAAGTGGATGTGGCGGTTGTAGAAGTTGGTTTAGGGGGGCGATTGGATGCCACCAATGTGCTGCTTCCTGAAGTATCCGTGATCACCTCTATTTCTTATGATCATACCTTTGTTCTGGGCAACACACTGGCAGAGATAGCCCGCGAAAAGGGCGGTATCATCAAGGAAGGAGTGCCGGTTGTTTGTGCTCCTCAAGAGAAAGAAGCCTGGGATGTCATCCACGAGATTGCTACCACCCATCACTCCCGCCTTATCTCTGTCGGGAAAGATACAATCGGGAAAAAGCTACAGCAAACATTGGATTATCAAACCGTTGAAATCTCTGATTTTACGAATTCTGAATTACTGGTGGATAACAATGATCGCTTTGACCCGAAAAAACTGATCATCCAGATTCCATTGCTCGGCGATCATCAGGTCGAGAACGCGACAGTTGCGTATGCAGCGCTCAATCAATTTAGGCAGAGGAGTTTACCGCTCACGGATGATCAGATAATTCGTGGTTTTCCGCAGACGGTTTGGCAAGGGCGTTTTGAAATCATCTCCCGCAACCCGCCTGTAATTTTGGATTGTGCTCATAATCGCGAATCGATCCAACAATTGGTCAACACCTTGCAACAGGTGTTTCCGAAATATAAACCATTGTTAATCTTTGGAGCATCAGAAGATAAAGACATCCAAGGTATGTTTGCCGATATAATGCCTTTAGTGGATGAGATCATTGTCACTCGTTCTTTTCATCCCCGTGCAATTGCGGCAGAAAAATTGCAAGTATTGGCAGAACCCTATCATAGACCGATCAAAGTAAATGAGAATGTTGCGGAGGCATTGTGGCTTGCTTTAGAAAGAATCAGGAGTGATCAACTCGTTGTTATCACTGGCAGTATTTTTGTGGTTGCCGAAGCCAGACATGCTTGGTTGAATGATCCACGTTTCTTGATGTATAAATCAAAATAAACTGGTATGTAACGAAAGATAAAGGTAATTTGTTTAAGGTGTTAAGATGAAAAACATGGAATGGTTTAGTCAGGATCAAGAAGATGAATTTGGTGAAGCGCTCTATCGTCGCACGGAAGAGCTATACCAGATTCCAGATAGTATTCCAAATAAAAAAGGATTGATTGAATGCCCAGTACTCCCCTTGCGGGATTTAATCGTTTTTCCCCACATGGTTTCGCCGGTTTTTATTGACCGAGAAGCTTCCATTAGGGCGATTGAAGAAGCGCAAATGCTCGATAAAACAGTTATTGCATTAACTCAACTCGATCCCGATGTGGATTATCCAGATGAGACAGATTTTATTCCAATTGGGGTCGAGATGGCAGTTGGGCGATTATTAGAAATGCCCGATGGTACGAGCTCTGCGTTGGTTCAGGGACGCCGGCGGGTGAAGATCGTACAATTCTTACAGTTTGAACCATTTATTAAAGTGCGTGCTCGCCCAATATATGAAGCACAAGAAATCGATAAAAAAACCGATGCGACCATGCGCACTGTATTGGAACTTTTCCATCGTTGTGTTGACCTCAACCGCAGCTTACCGGAAGAAGCATATTTATATGCTCTGAATATCACCGAACCGGGCTGGTTGGCTGATATGGTGGTGACCACCATTGCACCATCTTTAGAAGAGCGAATGCAATTCCTCCAAACCTTAGATCCGCTGGAGAGATTGAATAAAGTTGTTAGCCTGCTGGCGCGCGAAGCGGACGTACTGGAGCTGGAAGATGAAATCCATACGCGGGCTCAGAGTGAAGTGGATCGCTCACAACGAGAATATTACTTGCGTGAACAGATGCGGGCGATACAATCCGAGCTAGGAGAAGGGGATGTTTGGACACGGGAGCTTGAAGAATTAAAAGAGCGGGTGGAGAAAGCAGATTTGCCCGAAGAAGCGCAGGCACGAGCATTGAAGGAAATCGAACGTTTAAATCAAATGCCCCAAATGTCTCCGGAAATTGGTATCCTCCGCACCTATATCGATTGGATTTTAGAGTTACCTTGGAAGCAAGAGACTCCTGATAATTTAGATGTGAAACATGCAGCAGAAATTTTAGAAAGGGATCATTACGGCTTGCCCAAGGCAAAAGAACGCATCTTGGAGTATATTGCCATCCGAAATCTGAAACCGAAACGGATGCGTCAACCGATACTATGTTTTGTTGGTCCGCCTGGTACCGGTAAAACATCGTTGGGACAATCTATCGCCAATGCACTGGGCAGGAAGTTTGTGCGATTATCTTTAGGCGGTGTGCGTGACGAAGCGGAAATTCGCGGGCATCGCCGAACTTATATCGGAGCCTTACCGGGGCGTATCTTGCAAACGATGAAACGGGCAGGAACGATAAACCCGCTTTTCATGCTCGATGAGATTGATAAATTAGGCGCCGATTTCCGCGGTGATCCCTCGGCAGCACTTTTGGAAGTCCTCGATCCAGAGCAAAACTATGCCTTCTCGGACCATTACTTAGAGTTACCGTATGATCTTTCTAAAGTCATGTTTATCACAACCGCAAATTATATTGGTACCATTCCTCCCGCGCTATTAGACCGAATGGAATTAATTGAATTTCCCGGGTATATTGAAGAGGAAAAGTTGGAGATTGCCAATCGGTTTCTCATCCCGCGTCAATTAGAAGAAAACGGATTGGAGTCGGTACCGCTCCACTTTACACCAGCAGCGGTGACTAAAATCATCCGAGAATATACCTATGAAGCGGGTGTACGAAATTTGGAGCGTGAAATTGGGAAGATCTGTCGAAAGATTGCCCGAGCAAAAGCGGAAGGCAAGCGGCATCCTTTGCAGATTAATCCGACTTTAGTGGAAAAATATTTAGGACCACCGCAATATTTTAATTTAGAAGCGGAGCGTAAAAATGAGGTTGGGGTAGCAACAGCAATGGCTTGGACAGAATATGGCGGTGAAATTATGCCTGTTGAGGTATTGCTTGTGGAAGGTAAAGGCGGGATGCAGATAACCGGTCAAATCGGGAATGTGATGCAAGAATCAGCACAGGCGGCATTGACTTACATGAAGTCCCGTGCGGAGGATTTTAAATTAGACGTAGATTTGTTTGAGAAGGTAGACATTCACATTCATATACCGGAAGGAGCCGTCCCGAAGGATGGACCCAGCGCGGGTATCACTATTTGTACGGCGCTCGTCTCTGCATTTACTGGACGAGAAGTATTGAAAGAAGTAGCAATGACAGGCGAAATCACCTTACGCGGCAGGGTGCTGCCGGTGGGAGGTATCCGCGAAAAAGTTTTGGCTGCCCATCGAGTTGGTTTGAAAAAGATCATCATCCCGAAACGAAACACGAAGGATCTCATCGATGTGCCCAAGCAGGTGCTTTCGGAATTGGAGATCACTCCGGTAGAACATATGGATCAGGTGTTGGAAATTGCACTATCTAACCAGGCTCCGAAGAGAAAATCAACCCGATTATTGCGCCGTTTAGCAGAAGAAATAAAAAAAGAGGAAGAAGAGATTCCAAACAGCGAAAAATCGAAAAAAAGAGAGCGGCCAACTCTCATTCAACCGGGAGCTTAATATTCATGCAACGCAGTTTCTTTGGATCAATGATACTGACACTTTTATTGGTGTCGTGTGGGATTGGTTTGCCTTTCGTGAAAACGGATATACAAACACCAACCACAGATTTGGTGATAACACCCAGCCCTATCCTTCCGACAATGACACCCCAACCCACGGCGACACCTTTGCCAAAATTTGCTGATTCTGTATCGGCAATTTTTTTGGAGGAGGATCAATTATTAAACGTATACCGCACTCCGGCGGATGAGAACAATCCCATTGCACAACTTGAACCTCATGCGGTTGGAATAAAGACGAGCGGTCAGGAACAATGGGAAAAGGGAAAACTCTGGATTGAAATAGAGCTGCCCCAAGGTGGTAATGGTTGGGTGAATGCAGAATATATTACCTCCGCTATTTCTCCATCCGAATTTTGTAATGATCCGAAAGTTAATCAGCTATTGAACGCGGTGATCAAAGCGATAAAAGACCGAGATGAAAACGAATTGATCAACGTCATCAGTATGGTGCATGGGCTGCGGATTAGATATCTCTGGCAAAATCCTGAGATATTCCTGGGGACGCCGGAAAACCTCAAGGGTATATTTACTGAAAATAATTCGTTCGATTGGGGGTTTGACCGCAGTCTCAATCAATCTGTTCAAGGTTCCTTTAATTCTATTATCTTACCTGCAATTGAACCTGTTTTGGATGGGAGTAACACCTTATGTGATACCTTAGATCAGGGTATTGCGGCGGATTGGTCAAATGGCTACATAGAATGGCCCCCACCATACCTGAACTTAAATTACATTGCACTCTATCATCCAGCCCCGCAAGAGGATGCGCTGAAATGGCGTACTTGGGCATTTGGCATTGAAAAAATCAATGACCAATATTACCTGACCACCTTGGTGCAATACAAATGGAATTATTGATGATGAGGTAACCTCCACGATATTATTTTGATTTGGCCTTTCTCCTGATGATATAATTATTTTGTAGTTGAACAATTGGGATAGAAAAAAGGAGTGATTTATGCAAATATTAAATTTACCTGGTCCAAAGGCAAGGGCGATTGTAAAACGTGATCAGGATGTTATTTCGCCTTCTTATCCGCGCGGATATCCTTTTGTGATGGATCACGGGCTTGGAACTGAAGTATGGGACGTGGATGGGAATCGGTTTTTAGACTTTGCAGCCGGAATTGCTGTGGTTTCAACTGGTCATAGCCATCCCAAAGTGGTTGAAGCGATTACCGAGCAGGCGAAAAAATTTCTCCATATTTCCTCGGATTTCTATCATGTGAAATGGGTTGAGCTAGGTGAACGCCTGAATGACATTGCCCCATTTTTAGACAACGCTATGTCCTTTATGACGAACTCTGGCACAGAAAGCGTGGAGGCGGCAATTAAACTCGCCCGTCATTATACGGGGCGGACCGAATTCATTGGTTTCTTAGGTGCATTTCATGGCAGGACAATGGGGGCAGTCACGTTTACCGCCAGTAAGCCAGTGTACCATCGTGATTTTTATCCGTTATTAAATGGTGTTACACATGTCCCTTATCCAGATCCCTATCGACCGATCCTGATCCCTAATGAGGGGGAAGATTATGGCGAAACCGTAGTGCGCTATATTGAAGATCAAATCATGGGGCATGTCCTTCCACCCGACAACATTGCGGGGATATTGGTAGAGCCTATACAAGGGGAAGGTGGTTACATTGTGCCGACACCCAAGTTTTTCCCGGCATTGCGTCAGTTATGTGATAAATATGGGATATTGTTGATCGTCGATGAAGTTCAAAGTGGTATGGGACGCACCGGGAAATGGTGGGCAATTGAACATTGGGATGTAGAACCCGACATTGTCTGTGCTGCGAAGGGTATCGCCTCTGGATTACCGATGGGGGCAATGATTGCAAAGGAATATATTATGAATTGGCCTAAGGGCGCTCATGGGAACACGTTTGGTGGTAATCCCCTTGCCTGTGCGGCTGCTCTCGCTACTATTGATTTAATTGAAAATGGTTATCTGGAAAACGCAGCAACCATGGGAGAATATATCATGGATGCTTTAGATGAAATCCAGATGCGTCATCCATCGATTGGAGAAGTGCGAGGAAAGGGATTGATGATCGGCGTTGAGTTTGTTCAAGACCGCAACACAAAAGAACACGCCGAAAAACTACGCGATCTGATTGTAGATAACGCTTTCCGCAGAGGATTGTTGTTACTCGGTTGTGGAAAGAGTACGATTCGGTTTGCTCCTCCATTGTGTGTCACAAAAGCTGAAGCTGATGAAGCGCTGGAAATTTTTGATGAAGCAGTAACTGTAAGCGAGAAAGAGATGCAAGCCGTTGTTGCCTGATTTTCGTGTACGCCAGAGAGATTATCTATTAGAAATCAGCCGGGCGATTACCCAGGAGTTAGACCTGGATAATCTCCTGGCTCGGATTTTACATATCTCCATTGAGATGCTAGCCGGGCAAGCCGGTTTGATTGCATTACGGGATGACAGCGGGACATGGTCGGTGGCTGCTTCTATTGGGGTTGCTGCGCCATTCCTTGGATATTTAGAAACGTTGTTAAGCCGCATTTCTGATCGTGACGATCCCAACTTATTTGAATTAGGTGAAATAAATCAGGTTGTTCAACAGTTAACCCGAATTGCAAGTTTTGGATTATTAACTGGTGTTGGTTTGCCATTAATAGTCCATCAAAAAGTGATTGGGGTTATTTTTATTTTCCGGAATTATGCGGGTGTTTTTTCATCTAACGATCGAGCATTATTACAAAGTTTTGCGGATCAAGCAGCGATTGCGGTGTTTAACGCACGGTTATATACGCAAATCAATCGCGAACGACAAAGGCTAAATGCGATCCTTGACTCTGCAGCGGATGGCATTTTGATTATTTCTGCAGATCATCGCATTGAAAGAGTAAACCCTGCTTTTGTGCGGATGATTGGGATTCCCGCAGAAGCATTGCGTGGCCGTCGTCATGAAGATGTAATTGTCCTAACTCATCAAAAAGAAGGTATGACCTTAGAAGTTGCGGAAAGTGGTGGTTGGCCCTTGACACCAAATGCGACCTTATATGTCGAGGGAGATTTGAAACGCCCCAGTGGGGTTCCCTTGCCGGTCGGAATTACCTATGCACCATTAATGAACCCGGATGGCATTTTGGTCAGTATTATTGCTACCGTACGGGATATTACCCGTTTTCGGGAAGCAGATGAATTAAAAACGACTTTTATTTCGGTGATAAGCCATGAATTAAAAACGCCAGTGGCTTTGATCAAAGGCTATGTTTCCACTCTCCGCCGCGAGGATGCTAATTGGGATCCCTCGGTTATTCAGGATAGTTTAGCTGTGATCGAAGAAGAAGCAGATCATTTAACCGAACTGATCGAAAATTTGCTGGATGCATCCCGTCTACAAGCAGGCGTGCTATCCATGAATTTAGCGGATATCGCTTTGGTTCCACTGATCGAACGAATCGCGCAGAAATTCCAAACCCAAACCAGCCAACATAAAATCATTGTAGATCTGCCGCCCAACTTTCCTGTGATTATGGCGGATGAAAACCGAATTTCTCAGCTGTTATCCAATCTGATATCCAATGCGATAAAATATTCACCCGAAGGTGGCGAAATACGGATTAGCGGTCAGGTGCGTCCTGAACAAGTCATTGTCTGTGTTTCGGATGAAGGCAGTGGGATTCCCCCAGAAGATATCCCGTTTGTCTTTGACCGTTTTTATCGCGCCGAGAATGCCAAGAGAACCACTAAAGGAGCTGGACTGGGATTGTACCTTGCCAGAGCGGTGGTGGAAGCACATGGAGGACATATCTGGGTTGATCCAAAAGCGGGTAAAGGTACCCGAATTTGTTTTTCTTTACCAAAGGAAGCAAAACAGAAATAAATCATTTTATATGGAGTGTTTATGACAAAAACAGTAGTGAATTGTCCGAATTGTAAACGGCCCGTGCAGGCTGATTTAGATCAGGTATTTGATATGAATACCGATCCAAGCGCAAAACAAAGGTTACTTTCCGGCGCATTTAATATCATTCAATGCCCAAATTGTGGATATCGTGGAGCAATCGCCACACCCATTGTTTATCATGATCCTGAAAAAGAATTATTGTTGACATTCTTCCCGCCGGAATTAGGATTACCGCCAAATGAACAAGAGCGTGCGATTGGCTCATTGATCAATCAAGTAATGGCACAATTACCCCCTGAGAAACGTAAAGCCTATCTGCTGCGCCCGAAACAGTCCCTTACCATGCAAGGATTGATTGATCAGGTACTCGAAGCAGACGGGATCACAAAGGAAATGATTCAGGCTGGTCAACAGAGACTTTCATTGATTCAACGTTTATTAATGGCATCCTCAGACGAGGTTCGAAAGGAAATTATCCAGCAAGAAGATGCACAAATCGACGAGGAATTTTTTGGTTTATTGGAGCGCTTGGCTGAAGCAGCAATGGCAAGCGGGGATAACACCTCCACTCAGCGCATGGCTGATCTGCAAAAGCTATTGTTGGAAAATTCGAGCTTTGGCAAACAATTGGATGCCCAAATCAAAGAAGTTGATGCCGCGGTTAGTTCATTGAAAGAAGCCGGTAAAGGTCTTACAAGGGAGAAGTTATTGGATATCGTCATAGCTGCCCCCAATGAAGAAAGGGTTAAAGCATTAGTCAGCCTAGCCCGGCCAGGGATGGATTACATTTTCTTTCAATTACTCAGTGATAAGCTTGAGAAAGCAAAAGGGGAAAACAAAGAAAAACTGGCTCACTTGCGTGATTTATTGTTGAAATTTACGCAAGAATATGATCAGGAATTTAATGCCCGTTTGGAACAAGCCCGCCAAAGATTAGACACGATTTTGGCTGCTGAGGATGTTGAAAAAGCGCTTATTGAAACGAGCCCAGTAATTGACGACATCTTTTTATCGGTTTTGAGCTCTGCTCTTGAAGAAGCAAAGAAGAATAACCAAAACGCACGTTTAGAAAAGTTATCGAAAATTGTCTCGATGATCCAGCAAGCGAGCGCCCCTCCACCTGAAATGGAATTTATTGAAAAATTGCTCATGGCAAAAGATGAAAAAGAGCAGCGTAAACTATTAGAGGAAAATCAAGCACAGGTTACACCGGAATTGGTGAACACTTTAACAGCCTTAGTAACCCAATTTCAAAATCAGGATGGACAAAACCAAGAAAACGCGGCGCTTGTTCAGCAATTGTCGGATTTGTTCAAAGTCGTTTTGCGTTACTCGATGGAACAGAATCTTAAAGCTCAATAAAGAGATGGATTATTTAATCGCAAACCATGACCGCGGATGGTTTGGATGTACTCGTGCTTAGGATCAAGCTCTGCGATGCGCTCGCGTAATCTTCGGATTAGTGCATCCAGAGCTTGTTCCGAAACAAGCAGCGCTTCTTTTTCTCCCCAAATCGCTTCAATCAATTCGCTGCGGGAGACAACTCGATCGGCATTATCGTAAAGCCTTTCAAGTAGGCGATATTGAGGTGCAGATAAAGGTGGTAAAAGTTCTTTATCGTTAATCCAAACACGGCGAGAGCGTTTATCGATTCTCAAGATTTGGTTTGTGGTCGATGTGAGGATGGTGGGTTGCTCCAATGGAAGGGTCGCGTCTGAACTAATGTAATAAAAACTTTGCGCTAAGGCGATTTGGATGATATCCCCATCTTGGAGATAAACCGGTTCATGAATTGCGTTGCCATTGTGGTGCGTTCCGTTTTTACTCACTAAATCTTCTAACAAGGTTCCCTGAGGGGTATGGGTTAATCGAGCATGATGGCGTGATACCTGGCGTTCTGGTATGACAATATCACAATCATCGTCACGCCCAATCGTGATTTGGGAATGAATAGCCCAGCGCTGCCCATTCAACAGGCCTCCCTGTGCGACAAGAATTGGAACATCTTTACTCATTTTGTTCATAAATGATTATCTAAGATTATAATAACACAAAAATAAAATTGAAGGCTTTGTCAATAGATTAATTCTGAAGAAAAGAATAATCTGCAAAACTAATACGCCGCATTGGTTTTGTTCAGAAAGGTTTATTTATGCCTACACCTTTGAAGGCAGGAGAAGTTTTAAGGAATCGCTATAAAATTCGCCGCATCATTGGCCAAGGAGGAATGGGGAGTATTTACTTGGCAGATGATTTGCGTCTGGAGGGTCGTTTATGCGCGTTGAAAGAGGTGGAACATGATCGCACCCTCACTTCGGAGCTCTTGAAAGAAGCGCGCGAACAGTTTTTTCGGGAAGCGACTATCCTTGCCCGCCTGGATCATCCTAACCTACCGAAAGTTTCCGATTATTTCTCGATTGGAGGAAGGGATTACCTGGTTATGGATTTTGTTCCGGGCAAAGACTTGCGCATGTTGATGATGGAGGCAAAGAAAAAAGGCACTTTTCTCAGTGAATTAGAAGTACTAGGTTGGGCTAATCAATTAGCAGATGCATTATCCTATTTACATAGTCAAAACCCACCCATTGTCCATCGCGATATAAAACCTTCGAATTTGAAATTTACCCCTGGCGGAGTCTTAAAATTAGTGGATTTTGGTTTGGTAAAGGTCTTGGTGAGTGACGAAATGACAGTGACCATTGTACAAGGGAAAGGCACTGCGGTTTATACACCATTAGAGCAATATGGTGGGGATATTGGACACACAGACACACGCAGCGATATTTATGCGTTTGGCGCTACCCTTTATCATTTACTGACGAATACCCCACCAATTGAAGCCCATGAACGTTTTCTCCATCCTGATGCATTGATTCCGCCACGGCAGATCAACCCAAACATTAGTGTGCGCACTGAAAAGGCAATTCTATGGGCAATGAGTTTGCATCCAGAAGAGCGGCCGGCGGATATTGAATCATTTCGGAAAGCTTTATTAGGTGAATTTTCCCCGCTAACACCTCAAAAAATTAGTCTACCTGCACCCACTTTCTTTGATTTAATTAGTTCGCCAGTCGAGATGACCTTAGCGATTGTCTCGATTGGATTGATATTATTAAGTTTTGTATTGACTTTTGTCCGTTAAGTATGAAATTGTTGCCGATTTTTAATTGTCCTGATTAGCCAAACACACCCAACGCCAAGAATTGCGCCAAATAATGTAAATACGATCACCCCAAAAGTCCCCAGTTTTTTTAATAGCGTAATGCTACCGGGTAATTGTAAAGCTAAATAAGAATAGGCGAGTAAACCACCGATAATACTGCTCAAACCGCCTTGTACACCAGCGCGTATTTGACCGATAAAAAGAGCAATCCGATAACTGGCAAAGCCAACGATAGCGGATATTATCAATGCTGTTAACCAATCAACGACATTTGGGTGAGGAATGGTGGAAGCGATTGGTGTTACTTCTGCAGTTGTTTCGGCAGTAGGTGATGGGGGTGGGGTTTCCGTTGGAGTAGCTATTTCGGTTGGTGTGATAATCGTAATCAGCTGAACCTCTTCTTTAGGTATCTCTAACCGAATAATGTCAGATTGTTTAGCTGGTTCACTCTCGGCGCGAATTTCCCAAATGCCAGAGCTGGTAATTTTTATTAATGCCCGTGCGATTCCACCAACGGTTGTGATGGGTTGTGGCAGGCTCACTAATTCTCCTGAGGCATTAATGATAAATTGCACCGGCGTGCCGTCTGGGACGATGTGGCCATTGTGATCCAATATTTGACCGGTGCGGACTGGCAGCAAATCACCGACTTTAAATACTGGGGTGGGTTGTGGTGTAGTAGTTTGGAGTGTTGAAGGTGTCTCATTGATGCTGGTGTCTATTGCTAAGGTAATGGTTTGTGATGGATCCGGTGAAGTGGCAGTAATTAAATCGTAACCGATGCCGGGCACAGATACAGGGAGGGCTCCCTGGGGGATTATTTCGTGAAACAACAATCGCGCTGCTGTCTCGATAAAAACAGGGGAAGTACTATAGAGGTCATAGTAGGCGCTTAATTTCGAAATATCCGTTGCGTCAAGGTAATAAGGGGCACCAAACGCAAACACAATCAGTTTTTTTTGCTGAAACAGATCCGGACGTTCTGCTAAAAAACGTTGGATTGCCTGGGAATTTGGCACGTCTTTGCTGATATTGAGCATCGCAAAGATAATCCAGGTCGCACTTTTAATGGAACTTTCAATCGGAGGGGCAGTAGGATTTTTGTTGAGTAATAATAACAAATCCTCAAATGAATAGGATTTGATATTGGATGGCCAGATTTGACCGCTGCCTTGAGAACCATAAAGCTTTTTAATCGTCTCAGATAATGCATCTACACTAATAATGGGTTGTGGAGGGCATTGGCTACATTGTTGAGCAAGGCGGACATCCGTGAAAATTACCAATTGATCGGATAAACGGGGTGGATTAGGGAGCTCTGAGGCAAGCTCTTCAGGACGCGGACTAATTAGGGTTGCTGCCTGACGAGCTACATCGAGCGTAATTTGTTGATGTGTTCCTATTTCAGAGATAGCTGATATCGATGGTTGAATAGTCTCGATATTGAACTCGGGATAAAGACGATACTTGAGCGTGAGGATTCTTAATACAGATTGATCAACCCGTTGAGCAAAAGCGGGATCTTCTTGATATTTTTGGCGGAAGAACTCAATGATACGGCTGATGGTGGTAAATGAATCAGGATCATCATCCGAGGTAATATTGCCAAGGTAAAGGATATCATTACCAGCGAGAAATGCATTTAAAGTGACTAAGCGACCGTCAAATTTTTGATTATTTAATTGATAAAATTTCTTTACCGATGGACTCCCTAAATTGTCACAGATGACGATCCCGCCATTCTCTCGCCAACTAGCTAATGCTGGCAAACTCATTAGGATATTGAAAGCCTCGGGATCGAGGCTAATAGGCCTGGTGGTGGTACGGATATTCTCTTGAAACCCTTGATAACGTATGTGAGCAGCCAGCAAAGCATCCGCTCTGGTTTCCGGTGAAGATGCATTGCCTGTCACTGCAAAGAAGGGCATCAAATCAAAGTTTTTCAATTGTTCTAATGATTTTCTAACGGTAGCTACTTCAAATTCCGGCGGACGATCCGATCCTCCATTGCCTGGAAAATTTTTCGGGACGACTGCCATTTTTCCCTGGCTACCCTCATGAATTCCTTGAATATAGGCGGTGCCTAAAGTACTTACCCAAAAAGGATCACCGCCAAAAGAACGAGTGCCTAAATCAATTGATCCTTCGGGGCGCGGGGTTTCGAGTACATCTAGAGATGGTGCGAGTAATAAATTAAATCCAATATCGGATAATTCTTTACCCAACACGGATCCAACTTGTTGAGAAAGCTGGGGAGACCAGGTGGCGCCCAATGCCATTGCGTCTGGTAATGGTGTCAAACCATTCAATATTTGGTCATTTGGTGCACCACCACCTTCTTGCGAGATGCCAATAAATAAGGGGATGAAATGAGATGCTGGCGTTGGAGTGGTGGTTGTATTCGTGAGCGGTGTTTGAGTTTGTATCCAATCGATATTTTGTAAATTGGTAGTCAGGGTTATGGTAGTTTCGAGCAATTTATCTGCTTGACTAAAATTATCATTCGCGGCAGATAAAATTACTCCTCCAATGTGATAATTTGTGATGAGGTTATAGATTGGAGTATTAGGATCGACACTGGTGCCTTTGAAGGAAACTAAAAAAAGTTGTCCTACTTTTTCTGCCGGTGAAAGGGAATCAAGAAGAACTTTAGCTTTAGCTTCGGGGCTTTGTACTTGAACGTTGGAATGAGCTGTTGAGGGGAATGCATTCCACAACAAAACACCAATGAGAGACAATCGTATGAGCAATCTTCCGATTCTGTTCATCTCAAGATATTTTCCCGTGCAATGATTTCCGTTAACAAGCGCTTGCGTTCCCCGCCACTAAGTAATTCTAGTTTACGGATTCCCAAAGGATCGATTTGATTACGGAGGATATCCAGTTCTTTTGAGGTAGGCAAGGGGGTTTCTCTCAATTCTGGAGCAATGTCTAATGGAAACCCGGTATGTTTTTGAATTTCTTCCACATCTACACCAGGATGATAGGTAATTAATCTCATTCTACCTTGGGGAAAATCAAACTCACCGAGGTTGGATATGAGCGTTTTTGTCCCTTGCCCTGCGAGGCGTGTTTTCGAATGACCTATTCCGGAGCAGATATCCAATTGATTAACGAATGTGATTCTGGAATGCTGAGGCACATAAAGATAAATATCGTCTATGAAAGTTGTAACATCTGGAATGCCCCCCGTTCCAGGAAGTCTCAAACGAGCTTTATGGGTAGCATCCTGCAGGTAAGATTTGCCAAAAGCAACATTATTGAAATTTCCGAATGGGTCAACCTGGGCTGGGCGGAAAAATTCTTTTGGTTTTAGGGAAGGTAAAATATCCGCAGCGGCTCTAACAAAGCCCACGTTTGTTAAAGAGCGGTCTAGCCACAAACGCTCGATGTTACTAATGCTCATTGGGGCTGGATTACGGCAAATTCCCTGCCCGATAGCGGAGGTAAAGTACAGATTTGGAGCATGGGTTTCTCGGGCGAGCAAATAGGCAGCAGTGACCAATGGCGTTGCTAATCCCTGCGCAACAACATCGCCATCATTGATATGCCGTGCCATACAAACAACCATAATCTCGTCCGCTGTGATTTCCATTAATATTCCCCTACAATCTGTTGATGGGTTTTGGGTTGTATGTTCCCCCCGCTCATGATGAGGATAAGAGGACGTTTTGGAGTATGGTTAAATAAAGCTGCAGCGAGCACAACAGCAGCAGATCCCTCGATCCTCTGGTGATGTTTTATCCAAGCATAATGAATCGCTTCTTTTATTTCTTCTTCTGTGACGAGAAGGATATCGTCAACCAATTGTTTCACGATCGGGATCGTGATCGAATCGGGCTCTACTTCACCACTAAGTCCATCCGCCAGACTGGGCAATTCTTTTATATCATCTTGGTTACCAAATTTATAAATGTTGTACATGAATGGTGAGGCTTCGGATTGAACTCCGTATAATCGAGGGGTAGTTTCATGATTGAGAAACGTTTTAGATTTTATAACTGCTCCAATGCCAGAGATTAATCCACCACCGCCCACAGGGACAACCCAATCATACAATGCCTTTTCTTTGAGTTGATCAACTGCTTCTATCGCCACAGTAGCTTGCCCAGCGATAATTTGCCCATCATTGTATGGGGAAATGTAGCTTGCCTGATTTTGATGGGCATACTCAATAGCGCTGCGTTCGGCGTCACCATAAGAACCGGGAATAAAATGAATGATCCCTCCGTATTCACGGATATGATCAATTTTAATTTGGGGTGTGCTTTCGGGTACAAATACTTGAACTTGTTCCTGTATTTTTGAACTGGCATAGGCTAAACCCGCCCCATGATTACCTGCTGAAGCAGTGACTAACCCCCTTTGCCGTTCCCAATCTTGCAAAGATAAGACCTTATTGATTGCACCACGCACCTTGAATGATCCAGTGACTTGTTGGTTTTCCCATTTAAGATACACATTCAAATCCGCATCGTAAGTAAGTGGAGTTTGATGGATATGAGGGGTTACTCTTTGTCTCGCTTCGATTAACCAATCGGTTGGGATCATGGTCTTTCGTTTTTCTCCGACGAATGCTCTGGGAGTAAGACTTGTTGGGCAAGGATTGGGTCATCTGTAAAAATACCATCTACCTGCATTTGATGTAGTGTACGCATGACTTCAGGTTGATTTACCGTATACACGTTGATAAGCCGGTTTTTTTGATGATGATATTGCACTAAGTTTGGATTAACATCGGCAAAATGGGGATGAAATGCCTGGTAATTTAGCCATTCGAACAACCTCGATCTAGCCAACTTGCCGGGTTTCCCTTCTTCAGCTAAAAATCCAATTGGTATTTCCGGTAAAAGTTTTTTTATTTTCCAGAGAGCAATGGGATTAAAAGAAGAGAAAAAAACCCACTGTTCTAATTTGTTCTTTTTGACTAGCTCGGCAATTTTGTTTGGAAGATTGTCAAAGATGGATGTATAGTTGGTGATCTCAATGTTGATAAGTAATTTTTTCCCAACTAAGTCGAACACTTCTTGCAAAGTGGGGATTTTTTCGCCGGTAAAAGTGGCATCAAAATGACTTCCGGCATCGAGTTGTTTAATCTGATGAAGAGTCATGGTTTTCACTGTCCCGTTGACTCCGCATGTACGTTGTGTTGTTGGATCATGGATTACTACTACTTCTTCATCAAAGGTCAGTTTTGCATCGAGTTCGATCGCCGGAGCTCCTTGTTTTAAAGCTAATTCAAACGCAGCTAAGGTATTTTCTGGTGCATAGGAAGAGGAGCCGCGATGAGCGAAAATAATTGGTTTGGTTAAGTCGAAGAGTAAGTGCTGCATTGTGCGATTATCCTAATTTGTGTCTTATTAAATATCTACAAAATAAGCTTCTGCGGCGCGGTCTAATAAATCTTTTGACATTACTGGTTCTGTGCCTAAATAACGGGATATATCCAAAATTTGATCGCATAAATCACGGGGGTGGGAGGCGCGTAACTTTCTACCACGCTTGATATACCACTCTTGCAGGAGATATCTTAAGCCATCATCGCTATACGTAACCCCTTTAATAGCGGCAATCCGTTTAAATATTTCGCGGTATTCATTAAAGCTTGGATCACCGATCTCGATTTTGTGGCGTAAGCGACGGAGAAATGCTTCATCGACCAGATCTTTTGGGGGGAGGTTGGTCGAAAATACGATCATCACATCAAAGGGAACCTCTACTTTTCGTCCTGTTTGGAGAGTTAAATAATCTATCCGGTTTTCCAGTGGGACGATCCAGCGATTGAGTAAATCTCTAGGCCGGATTTGTTGCCGTCCAAAATCGTCGATGAGGAAGATGCCCCCATTTGCTTTTACCTGAAACGGTGCTTCATAATACTTGTTGATATCATCGTAAACTAAATCTAACCCTTCCAGTGTTAGTTCTCCCCCGGTAATGATAAAGGGCCGGCGGATTTTCACCCAACGCAGATCCCGTTTTCCGGTTGCTTTCAATGTTCCAGTGCCAAGCGTGGTCGTATCATCCTCATGGGCAAGTTGATGGTTGACACTATCATATAATTTAACAATTTGACCGTCGATATAAATTGCATAGGGAATATACATGGTATCTTGTAAGATCATGTTACCGATCCCGCGTGCAATACTTGTCTTTCCATTTCCCGGTGGACCGTAGAGGAACATAGATGTACCGGAATTGATCGCTGGTCCTATTCGTTCATAAGTGCGTTCATTCAGCACCAAATTAGACAAGGCTTTATGAAGAATGGTGGAAGTAAAAAAGGAGCGGCTTCGACTCTGGCGGAGGATGGACATGTTATAAACATGGATTGGAACTGGGGCTGGACCGGCGTACTGGCTTCGTTCCATTGCTTCACGAGCCCGTAAAATGCCCGCCCCGGTGATTCCATATACATACGAACCTTCCCCTAATCCTAATTGTTGGGAAGATTTTATCTCCACAAACTTTTCTTTTTTTAAGGATTCAAGGATCTGATCGACAATCCCAGCAAAGGGTAATGCGATTTCTTCAGCCATTTTAAAACCGCTCATGTATCCTTGAAAGTATAAAATTTTAAGCGCTAAATCCTGCAGCCATAAAGCAGGCAGCCCCGTTTCTTCGATGGAGGTGATGGGGTGAGGATGAAAGCTACTTTTTGGTGGTACGTTAGCGGTTTCGATTCCCTGTTGCGAGTTTAATATTGCCATTTTACTTCCTCCGGTCCTATCCATTTCTATTTCAGATTATAGCACGGCTACTTAAATTCTATTAGTCAAACCCACCTTACATCAATGTTAATTAGGTATAATGGGCGCATGAAAATCAGTGTCATTATCCCTGTCTACAACGAAAAAAATACCATTGAAGAAATCCTAAAACGGGTGCAGAACACCAATATACCCTCTGAGATTGTGATTGTTGATGATGGTTCAACGGATGGCACGCGTGAAATATTGGCTCAATACCAAAATACTGAACCATATCATGTCCTGTTTCATGAAAAGAACAGAGGAAAAGGTGCCGCCGTAAATACAGGTATTCAAGCTGCCACAGGAGATATCTTGATCATTCAAGATGCTGACCTGGAATACGATCCAAGGGAATACCCTAATCTGCTTAAGCCTATTCAAGAAGGGAATGCAGAGGTTGTCTATGGCTCCCGCTTTTTGGGGGGTGCGCGGCGTCCGATTCTATTTTGGAATATGGTAGCAAATAAGATACTTACTTTGGTGACCAATATTCTCTACAATAATATATTAACCGACATGGAAACCGGTTATAAAGTTTTTCGGCGAGAAGTCGTTCAAAATATGACCATTCATGCCCGTAGATTTGATTTTGAGCCCGAATTTACCGCCAAAATATTAAAAAGAAAAGTCCGTATTTATGAAGTGCCAATTTCATTCAATCCCCGCGATTATTCTGAAGGAAAAAAAATACAGCTCAAGGATGCTTTTGAAGCAATGTGGGCGCTTATAAAATATCGTTTTGTTGATTAGCCCATCATTTAAGAAGATGGTTTGATATCGCGAACAACTAACTGTAAGTAGCTATTCCCGTTGAAATCATTTTGTTCAATGGTATATAAGATATCAATTTTTTCAGGTAAATTGTCCAATAAATCGCCTTTACGAAAGGCGATACAAGGATAAGCGTTATTGACCTGAAAACGGAGGTGAGAATATTCTTTTCCGACTTTCTTCATATTTTGTGGGGTTAAATTGCGGGTTATAAATAAAGGTGCGGGGTTATTGATGCCTGTTGGTTGTAATAATTCTAAGTCATTATAAAAGTTTATCCCTTTGTGCAGGTCGAGTTCGATATCTGCAGTAATAGTAGGCTGCAAAAGGGAATCTTTTAGTCTGCTTTCTGTGATATGTTTTAAGCGGTTCACTAATTCTGGAAATAGATGCCGTTTAATCGTGAATCCAGCCGCGGCTGCATGACCACCATGATGCTCCATCAAGTCAACGCATTCGTCCAGGGTCTCAGTGATGTTCAATTCTGGAATTGATCTGCATGAACCACGGATGAATTCATCATTGATGGTGGCGACAATAGCAGGGCGATAAAAACGTTCACATAAGCGGGAAGCCACTAACCCGATGACTCCTAGATTAAATTCAGGGTTTGCAGCAACAAGAATGTATGGATTTTCTTCATCAATTAGAGCAAGTTCGGTAGCTATCGCTTCGAAATGATGAGTTAGTTTTTGGCGTTTCCGGTTTTGATCATCAAGTTCCTGGGCGAGTTTACTGGCTTGAGCTGTATCATCGGTTAGCAAAAGATTTAACGCTGCCATTGCTGACTCCAGGCGTCCAGCAGCGTTTAGACGGGGAGCAAGCAAATGCGAAATGTGTTGGGCAGATAGTTTAGGAGGCGTTAGACCAGCAATAGTGATCAACGCTCGGATGCCAGCCCGTTGACTGGAACGAAGTTTATCGAGGCCGATGCGGGCAAGTGTGCGGTTTTCGTCTACTAATGGTACCATGTCCGCAATAGTGCCTAGAGCTAATAAATCGAGATAGTCTTCGGGCTGAAGATGGGGTATTGGTTTAAGTTTTTGATAGCCTTGGATCAATTTATAAGCAACCCCAACACCGGCAAGCTCCTTGAATGGATAAGGATCATTCGGCTGTTTTGGATTTATAATCGCAATGGCATCCGGTAATTCATTTAGGGGTTGATGATGATCGGTGATGATCATATCCAGCCCAATAGATTTTGCATGTTCTGTTTCAATGGATGAACGCACCCCACAATCAACCGTGATAATGAGTCTTACTCCTTGTTCTTTGAGACCATCGATTGCTTCAGAGCGGACGCCATACCCTTCTTCGAAACGGTTTGGAATGTGATAGATGACATCGGCAGAGCGTCGTTTTAAATAATCCGATAGAATGGTTGTGGCTGTGACGCCATCTACATCGTAATCACCATATATAGCAATACGCTCATGCCGTTGGATTGCGAACTCGATCCTTTCAACAGCTGCCTCCATATTCAGAAGCAGCAAAGGATCATGCGTATAGTCTATTTTGGGGTTTATATAGCGCTCTGCTTCCGCAGCGGTGGTAATACCACGATTGTATAATAATTGCCTTATTGTCGGGTGATAATCGGAAAGGCGCGCTTCTATTTCGGGGGGGATGGTTGGGGCAACCTTCCAGATTGTGGTAACAGGGTGATAATGATTTTCCGTCATGTTTTGGAAAGTAAGTATAGCATAGAAAAGAAATCTCCAGAAATTAATTTGCTTCTTAACTATCTTCTGTTGACGCAAGGAAAAAAGACTGCTATGATGATAAATTGAATGAAGAATTCAGAGAATCGTTCGCTTTTTTATCGTGTGAGTCATTTTTTGACTCAAAACTTGCGCTGGTTGTCTCCCGGAATCGGGGTCAAACGATGGTTTATCTTGACTTTGATGGGGACAACATTGATTGGGGTGGGGTTAGGAATTGTCCTGTTGCACATCTATCGCACAGCTCCTGAAACATGGTGGCTTCCTATCCTTTCGACAGCTTCACTGCGTTTCCTTTCGCGACCTTTACGGGCAGTGATTTTTGTTGGAATTGGGCTGGCAATGATCCTGGGAGGCATTTATGGAATGAATCACTCCCTGATGAAACCATTTATGCGCCCGGGACGAAAAGTGGTGGATGAATTAACCCAGCACCGTAAACTAGAAAAAGGGCCGCATGTTGTGGCAATTGGCGGCGGACATGGATTGGCAACATTGCTGCGTGGTTTAAAGGAATATACATATAACGTTACTGCAATCGTCACTGTTGCAGATGACGGGGGCTCTTCGGGTAAACTGCGCAGAGGTTTTGGGGTTTTACCTCCTGGAGACTTAAGAAATTGCCTGGCGGCATTATCGGATGATGAAGCATTGCTGGCACAACTTTTTCAATATCGCTTTCCGGATAGTCCAACCGGGTTGGATGGCCATTCGTTTGGCAATTTGTTCATCACCGCCTTGGCAGATATTATGGGCAGCTTCGAAGAAGCGGTCGCCGAGTCAGGCCGGGTTTTGGGGGTTAAAGGGAGAGTCGTTCCCTCGACAATTAATAATGTCAATCTCGTTGCAGAAGTCAAGATCCCGGTAATCGAAGCGGATGTTCGTATAGAAGGCGAAAGTAAAATCCCTAAATCGAACGGACGTGTTAAAAGGGTTTATTTACAACCCGAGGCGCCACCTGCCTTTCCAGAAGCGATAAAAGCGATTTTGAATGCTGATTTAATCGTGATTGGGCCTGGTAGTTTATATACCAGTATCTTGCCCAATCTGTTAGTGCCAGATATTACTCAAGCTGTCCGCAGCAGCAAAGCCATCAAAGTGTATGTCTGTAACATTGCTACCCAAAAAGGTGAGACTGACCATTATACTTGTGGTGATCACATTCGTGCGCTAGAGGATCATGTTGGGGAAGGTATTTTTGATGTGGTAGTTGTCAACCGGCATCCCCATTATTTTAAAGTCGGACACAAAATTGAGTGGGTAGAGGTGGAACATAACTTACAAAACCATTATCGGATTATCCAGGAAAAGTTATTTGACGAAATGAATCCAACTCGCCATGATTCCAATCGATTGGCAAAATTCCTGATGGACATCTTGAACAACCCCGAAAAATGGGTGATAAAGGACACATCTCGCTTGTGAATTATTGCACATAACAACACAAAAATGAAATTATCGGGTAAAATAATAATACATAATGCAATCAAATTAATAATTTGAATTTTAAATTTCTCTTTCACGGAGGTTACGATGACAGTAAAAGTAGGTATCAATGGTTTCGGCCGCATTGGACGACAAGTCCTCAAGGCAATCTTAGACTACCATAGCGACGAGCTGGAAGTGGTTGCATTCAACGATATTGGCGATCTAAACACAATGGCGCATCTGTTGAAATACGATACAAACTACGGTCGTTTCAATGGTACTGTCGAAGTTGTTGAAGATGGTCTATTGATCAATGGGAAAAAGGTAAAAGGTTTCAAAGAAACTGATCCATCCAAAATCCCATGGGGCGACCTCGGAATTGATATCGTAATTGAATCAACTGGCCTGTTCACCATCAAGAAAGATGGCGTGAACAAAAAGGGGAAAGAAGTAAAAGGTGCCGAGAATCACATCACCAAGGGTGGTGCCAAGAAAGTGATCATTACAGCTCCTGCTGAAGGGGAGGATATCACCGTCGTTTTGGGTGTCAATGATGACAAATATGACCCCAAAGTGCACCATGTGGTTTCGAACGCGTCCTGCACCACCAACTGCCTGGCTCCAGCAGTTAAAGTTGTCAACGACAAATTCAAAGTCGTGCGTGGTTTTATGACCACCATCCATGCCTATACCAATGACCAAAAGATCCTCGATTTACCGCATAGTGATTTACGGCGTGCCCGCGCGGCAGCGATGAATATCATCCCGACTACCACAGGCGCTGCGCGTGCGTTGAAGTTGGTTATCCCGGAAATGGCAGGGAAATTGGATGGATACGCGTTACGTGTCCCAACCTCCACTGTTTCAGTGGTTGACCTCACCGTGGAACTTGAAAAAGCCACCACGACTGAAGAATTACGCCAGGCATATCGCGATGCCGCTGCCAAGAAACCTTTGAAGGGTATTTTGGAAGCAGTAGATGAGCCATTGGTAAGCATAGATTTTAAGGGCAGCACTTATAGCTCCTCTGTCGATCTTCCCTTTACCATGGTTTTAGGGAAAGAAACCAGCAATTTTGCAAAAATCGTCAGTTGGTATGACAACGAATGGGGTTATTCCGTTCGCACGGCAGACCTGGCGGCGATGATGGCAAAATCGCTTTAGTGGTATATCGGTAGAGTCCCCTGAATGGGGACTCTATTATGATATTCTTAAACCATATCCGCTTATTTTTCAGGTATGGAGTTGTCTATGTTCAATAAAAAAACGATTCGTGATGTAGATTTCAAAGGGAAAAGAGTCCTGGTGCGGGTTGACTTTAATGTGCCAATCAAAGATGGGGTTGTCACAGATGATACACGCATCAAAGCAGCATTACCGACCCTGCAATATTTACTCGACCATGGCGCATCTTTAGTGCTTTGCTCCCATCTTGGTCGCCCGAAAGAAGGTCCAGATCCGCAATTTTCGATGAAGCCGGTAGCGGAACACTTAGCCAAAATCATGGGGAAACCGGTTGCTTTTGCAGAAGATTGTATTGGACCGGTTGCGGAAAAGGCAGCCAAAGCGCTGAAACCGGGCGATATTCTTGTTTTAGAGAACACTCGTTTTCATAAAGGCGAGACAAAGAACGACCCGGAAATGGCGAAGCAGTTAGCCGCATTGGCAGATATCTATGTCAATGATGCTTTTGGCAGCGCTCATCGTGCTCACGCCTCCACTGAAGGTGTCGCAAGATATCTTCCAGCAGTGGCTGGCTTTTTGATGGAGAAAGAGATTCAATACCTTGGGCAGGCAATTGCAGACCCCAAAAAACCGTTTGTGGCGATTTTGGGTGGTGCAAAAATCAGCGACAAAATTGGTGTCATTCGCAACCTGCTCACCAAAGCCGATCAAGTTTTAATCGGTGGTGGGATGGCGAATACCTTCTTCAAAGCCCAAGGATATCCCGTTGGTGATTCATTGGTGGAAGATGAAGCCCTTGAAACTGCCAAGCAATTGTTAGCTGAGGGCGGCACCAAATTAAGACTGCCGGTGGATGTCGTCATTGCAGATAAGTTCGAAGATGGCGCAGCGAAGAAAGTCATCAGTATGGGACCTGTGCCGGATGGCTGGCGTATCATGGATATAGGTCCTGAAACGGTAGCAACCTTTTCGAAAGTCATCCTTCCCGCTGGTACGGTGGTTTGGAATGGCCCAATGGGCGTTTTTGAATTTCCTAACTTTGCAGGAGGCACATTTGGCATTGCCAAAGCTGTCGCCGAATGTAAAGGGGTGACCATCGTCGGGGGCGGTGATTCCGTTTCTGCGGTGAAGAAATCTGGCGTGGCGGATAAGATCACCCACATCTCTACGGGCGGTGGTGCATCGCTTGAAATGCTGGAGGGATTGGTTTTACCCGGCGTGGCTGTCTTACAAGACAAATAAAATAATGATGATTTCCAGGAAGGGAGAATTTTTTCTCCCTTCTTTTATATCAGCGAGCGGGTTTGTTGCCCGA
>DAOTVW010000049.1:0-11116 GCA_034436035.1 Anaerolineales bacterium | reverse complement strand
GCGGTATTCGAAGAGGTAATGACATTGTACAAGTTAATGAAAATTGAAGAGAGCTTCCCATTCCGTTGGTCGAGTAGCAGCGAACGGCCTGCGCGAGCAGCGTATTGAGACCCCCTCTTGATGATTTCGAAAAATTCAATCCAAGGGTTTCGACAAGCTCAACCATCAAGGTCTCGACAAGCACTTCGAGGAGCTCAATACAATGCTCAACCAACAGGTTAGCGCCGGTTGAGTTGCGTTCGTCACGTATCGAAACCCAATTTTTTTAATGAAAATAATCTTGTTTATCTTGTAAATCTTGTCAATACTATTTCATGAGTAGCAGGTTTGGCTACCGTTTCAATCCAGAAACTGGTAGGGTAGGTAGATGAAGGCATTGATTATTTAGTGATATAATTTTCCTGAAAAGTTATTCAATCCATTAATATTCTCAATCACAATATCTATAGGACAAACCACCAATGAACCAGCCAAATGACAATTTATTATCTCGTCAAACACGATTGTATGAAAAACTCGATCTGGCAGGAGTAGACGCCTTAGCGGTTAATGCCGGTCAAAACTTCACTTACCTTACCGGGCTGAATTTTTACCGTAATGAAAGGCCAGCGATTGCTTTGTTTGTGCCAGGGAAACCAGTCACATTTATCATCCCTAATTTCGAGGCTAGTAAAGCAGAAGCGGTGACTTTTCCGGTACAAATTTTCACTTATGAAGAAAATCCTTCGTTGTGGCATATTGCTTTTGAGAAAGCTATTGCTGCCCTCAACCTGGAAAACAGCAGAATAGGGGTGGAAAGCGGCGAGTTACGCGTCTTTGAGCTGCGGCTCCTCGAAATGGCTGCGAAAAACGCTACATTTCCATCAGCGGATGCCATTATAAATTCCTTGCGGGTATGTAAGGACAATGATGAGATCGCTGCCATACAAAAAGCAGTGGATATTGCTCAAGAAGCTTTTCTTGCTACTATCAAACGCATCAAAATTGGTATGACTGAACTGGAACTTGCTTCTGAATTAACTTTGCAGCTCCTTCTGGCCGGCTCTGATGTAGAGATTGCTTTCTCGCCAATCATTGCTAGCGGTCCAAATAGTGCAAACCCTCATGCTACCCCAAGTGAGCGCCGCTTAGAGATAGGAGATGTCATTATTATTGATTGGGGTGCAAGACACAATGGTTATATCTCCGATTTGTCACGGACGGTATATTTAGGACGATGCGATCCAGAAATGGAAAAAATAGCGAAAATATCTGAAGAAGCCACGATCGCTGGGTGCCGGGCTGTTCGTCCGGGGGTGGCGGCTGGCGAAATAGATCGCGCCGCACGTGATGTGATCGAACGAGCAGGTTATGGTGCATATTTCAAAAATCGTACAGGGCATGGCATTGGTCTTGATGTTCACGAAGAACCTTATTTGTTTGGAGAAAATCACCAGGTCCTCGTTCCTGGAATGACCATCACAGTCGAGCCGGGCATCTATTTGAAGGGGCATGGTGGAGTGCGTTTTGAAGATGATGTAGTTGTAACTGCAGATGGGGCAACCGTTCTGAGCAACCTGCCACGTCAACTTATTGCTATCCATCTCTAAAACAAGAGCTGCGGCTTAACAATATTATGTAATCTTTCTCCTTGATTTACCGAATCAAGGCTAGCAGCATTATCTGGTTTTTGCCTGAGAAGGCTGCAGATCTAGGGCAGGGTGTAATAGGCGAGAACAAACACCCTCGCGATACTATTTCAATTCTGTAATTACTCAGCACAGCTATCATAGCGAAGGAGCGTTCGTTGCGACCGAAGTAATCTCCAATCCGGCAGGGAGATGGCTGCGCTTTGTTTGCTATGACAGGCACCAAGCAGGGGATGGCTGCACAAGTCAGCCAGGATAATTTTTCCCCAAAACAATCTTTAATATAGTAGCTGAGTCGTTACCCAATTCTTTGATTCAAAGTAGCGGATGCCGTTTGCAGCGGATAAGTTCGCATGTGAGGAGGACAACTACAGGGATACGAGCGATCGCGCAGATGCTATTTATAGCAATAGACGAGTGAGGGTAATTATTCGCTTTGGCTATGGTTAACTCTTTATACAAACAAAGACGAATTCGATTGGTATGGTTTGGTTAACGTGTAAAACAGATTGGTTTTATTCACTTAGAATTGGCAGAGTAGTTCCCGCGCGTACAAATAGGGGGATTTCGTCCAATGGAGCATTGACTATGACAGTTTCTCCACCTTTGATCTTCTCTCCATTCCAAATATTAATCCAATCTGAACCATTGGGTAAATATACGGGACGCTTTCTCGCTCCCGCTTCCATTACTGGAGCAACCAGTAAATCCGGTCCAAAGAGGTATTCGTCCTCAATATCCCAGCAAGTGGAATCATTTGGGAATTGGTAGAAGAGCGTACGCATGATGGGTGTCCCGCGTTCGTGGGCTTCCTTCATCAAGGTTTTAATATAGGGTCTCAATCGTTCACGCATAAATATATACTTCTTACAGGTTTGGTAGACTTCTTCTCCATAACTCCAAATTTCGTTAGGCCCTCCGCTGAGCTTTTTTCCCCCGCCTTTATCACTTAATGGCGGGGTATGCGGATCGCGAAAGCCATGCATCCGGAAGATGGGGCAGAAAGCGCCATACTCAAACCAGCGGATAAATAGCTCTCTATAATCGGGATCAGCGGGATTACCCCCGTGAAAACCGCCTATGTCGGTCGTCCACCAGGGGATACCCGCCAAACCCATACTTAAGCCAGCCGCAAATTGGCAACGCATCGACCGAAAGGTCGTATCTATATCACCTGACCAGACCAATGCACCATATCTCTGGCTGCCAGCCCAGGCGCAGCGGACTAAATTAATCACCTGTTCCTGACCTTCGGATACCATTCCCTCGAAAAACGCCCGTGCATACAATTGAGGATACAGATTTCCTATTTGAACATCAGGTCCAAGATAATAGCGGTAAATGTCATAATGATAAAATGAGTATTCCGGTTCAGCTTCATCCAGCCAGAAAATCTTGATCCCGAAATTGTAGTAGTTCTGCTTGGCTTTCGACCAAATATACTTGCGCGCATCCGGGTTTGTCGCGTCAAAGATGGCTGCACCTGCTAACACAAAGCGGTTACCACGGTCAGCACGGATTAGATAGCCTTTTTCTACCATCTCTTTGTAATTCTCACTGGTCTCCTCCACAGTGGGCCAGATCGAGACCATCAATTCTACGCCATTTGCTTTCAGATCCTCCACCATAGCGCGAGGGTTGGGCCAAAAATCGGTATCAAATTTCCAATCGCCCTGATTAGGCCAATGAAAGTAATCTACAACGATCACAGAGAGCGGTATACCGCGTCGTTTATGTTCTTGGGCAATCTCGAGAAGTTCAGTCTGGGTTTGGTATCGCAATTTACTTTGCCAGAAACCCATGGCATAGTCCGGCATCATTGGAACCGTTCCAGTTGCTTTTGCATAAGACTCCTCAATTTCCGCCGGAGTATCCCCCGCCACAATCCAATAATCCATTATATTCGTTGTTTGAGCGAACCATTCCGTTACATTTTTCCCAAAAAAGACTTTACCAATAGCAGGATTATGCCAGAGAAAGCCATATCCAAGATTTGATATGACGAATGGGACGCTTGACTGGGAATTGCGGTGAGCTAGCTCAAGCGAACAACCTTTGATATTCAGATAGGGTTGTTGGTACTGACCCATACCGAACAGTTTTTCATTTGGGTTTGACTCAAAGCGAACTGTAAGACGGTAATCGCCCCCCAGAATTGGATCGAATTCTCGAGCCTCAAGATCTAATTCGCTAAAAATGGGTTGCAGGTATTCTGGCTGTTTGGCAATAGACCGTTCGGGTTTGGCATCTTTCGTTTCAGTGAAAATATCTCTACGATTGCGATGATATTCTTCGAGTAAAATATTGCCTTTTTGGTTGAGGAAAATGATTTTTCCTCGGTTGGTAAGGTGGGCGGTGATTTTGCCATTGGTTATGGTTGCTTCATTGCCATAGATCGAGATTTTAACATTTGAATTGGCAGGGGGCAATAGAGCCCACTCTTCATCAGGGATAGGCATACGTCTATTTTTCGTAGCCCGAACGCGCAGGCTGTTTTCGCCCCATGGTTCAATCCATAGAATTTCCGAGTCATACTCTCGAATTAGACGATTCATTGTTCGTTTTATCATAGCTAACCTTTATTTGTGAAAGCTGTATCACGTAGATAAGAGAAATACATAAGCAAAGTGAAAAAAAATGTATGTTAAATGATTAACATGATGAATTTTTTCCAAGAATTCATCGGTTATCAGATTAATGATAGCCTTTTGCTAAATAGCAGGCTACCCAATGCTCATTGCCTATATCCACTAAACGGGGTTCCTCTACCGAGCAGTGGTCGAAAGCCACTGGACAGCGGGGATGGAATCGGCATCCAGATGGCGGGCGAAGTGGACTGGGCACATCACCTGATAATATAATCCGCTCTCGCTTTATTTCTGGAAAAGGCACCGGGATTGCAGACAAAAGTGCTTGGGTGTAGGGATGCTGGGGATCCCGATATAAAGTTTCCCGATCAGCAATTTCCACAATTTTTCCAAGATACATGACTGCTACCCGATTGCTGATATGCTCCACCACACTCATATTATGTGCGATGAATAGATAGGTTAGGCTAAATTCACGCTGTAACCCGCGAAGCAGATTGAGCACTTGCGATTGAATAGAAACATCCAGTGCACTAACCGGTTCATCACAAACAATGAATTTAGGACGTAAGACGAGGGCACGTGCGATGCCAACGCGCTGACGCTGCCCACCTGAAAATTCATGCGGATATCGTCGGGCATGATAGTCCTCAAGACCAACTGTATGCAAGATCTCGAGCACCTTTTCAAATCTTTCCTTTGGATCTTTAACCCCATGTACTCGTAAGCCCTCGCCAATGCTGTCACCGATCGGAGTGCGCGGATCGAGCGATGAGAATGGGTCTTGAAATATAATCTGCATCTCACGGCGAAAAGGCTTTAGCTCACGCTCCTTCAATTTCGTAATGTCTTTTCCTTCAAAAAAAACCTGACCCTCGGTCGGTTCAATCAATCTGAGTAACATGCGTCCAATTGTCGTTTTACCGCAGCCTGATTCTCCCACCATGCCGAGCGTCTCACCCCGTTTTATATAGAAAGAAACATTCTCGACCGCTCTGACCCATTCCTTCGTACGTTGCAAAATTCCGCCCTTGACAGGGAAATGCTTGGTAAGCGAACGGGCTTCTATGAGATATTCTGTATTGGGATTCGTGTTATCTGACATAATCTTCTTCTATATATTTATTTATATAACCAGCAGCGCACCTTATGGTTCGGAGCAACTGGCAATAATGCAGGTTCTTCTTGGAGACAAATATCCAGATGATGCTCCACTCTCGCCCGACACCTTGGTGCAAATCGGCAGCCGGGCGGCAAATTGATTAGATTTGGTACGTTACCGGGAATTACATCCAGCTCATCTTTAACAACCCCCAAAACGGGAATAGAACCGATTAAACCAACTGTATAAGGATGTTTTGGATCTTTAAAGAGCATTCTAGTTTCGGCTTCCTCGACAATTTGACCGGCATACATGGTTGCAACACGTTGGGCCATTTCGGCTACTACACCCAGGTCATGGGTAATGAGAATAATAGAGGTGTTCATGTTTTCGTGCAGATTACGCATCAAGTCAAGAATTTGTGCTTGAATGGTCACATCCAATGCTGTGGTTGGCTCATCAGCGATAAGTAAATCTGGAGAATTTGCTAATGCCATTGCGATCATCACTCGTTGTGCCATTCCACCCGAAAGCTCATGGGGATATGAATTTATCCGACCTTCAGGATCTGGGATACCAACCATACGTAAAAGTTCGATAGCGCGCGCACGGGCAGCTTTACGTTTCAATCCTTGATGAATTTCTCCAACCTCGCCTAGTTGAAAGCCCGCATCAAACACAGGGTTCAAGCAAGAAGTTGGCTGCTGGAAGATCATAGAAATGCGATCACCCCGCAAAGCAGTAATCTCTTGTTTTGTCATCTTCAAGATATCTCGACCTTCAAATAGTATCTCACCAGATACTATCTTGCCCGGATATCCTACCAGGCGCAATACTGAAAGTGACATTACGCTTTTGCCACATCCCGACTCTCCAACAAGTCCAACCACTTCTCCTTTATTAATATGAAAACTTACCCCGTCAACGGCTTTTACTACACCATCGTGAGTGAAAAAATAGGTGCGTAAATCGCGAATATCAAGTAAAACTTCTTTGTTATCATCATTCATTTTATTTTTCTCGTTGTACTAAGTCGCTATCAATGGTATACAGATATTTCACCGCCTTGGTTAGCGATTAAGGCGTGGGTCGAGAGCATCACGCAATCCATCACCCAACAGGTTAAAACCTAATACCGTCATCGTAATTAAGGTGCCTGGGATAAACAGAAGGTGTGGGGCATTGAAGACATTATTACGCTCTTCGGATAACATGATACCCCATTCGGCGGTAGGTGGTTGAGCACCCAAACCTAAAAAGGACAGTGATGCAACGGAAATTATCACTGTGCCGATACCGAGCGTACCCTGAACAATTAAAGGTGTCAATGCATTGGGTAATATGCGGTGAAACAAAATACGTGCAGGCGATACCCCTAGAGCTCGGTCTGCGGTCACAAAATCCATTTCTTTAACGGTTAATACACTTGAACGTGCTATACGAGCAAAGGCTGGAATTTCAACGATGGCGATCGATAGTAAGGCATTATTCAACCCGGGTCCTAATACTGCTACAATAGCCAACGCCAACAATAAATAAGGAAAAGCTAACATCACATCTACAATCCGCATAATGATGTTATCCGTCCAGCCTCCAATAAAACCAGACACTGCCCCGACCAAGGTTCCCACGACAAAAGAGAAGGTGATTGTAACAATACCAATTATCAGTGAAAGGCGGGCGCCATAAATAACCCGGCTGAAAAAATCACGGCCATTACCATCTATGCCAAAGTAATGTTCAGGTTGGTCTGCCGGACAGCCTAGAATATGAATACAGGGTGGGGCATTCCGTTTAGCACCCTGCAAAATCTCAATTGGATTATAAGGAGCGATGACTGGTGCCAGCAGAGCGAATATTGTTAGTATTGCCAATAGAATTAACCCAACTAAAGCTGAGCGTTTTTCTAGAAGATGATGTAGTGCGTCAAGCCAGATATTGCTAGGAGCCTGCTTTTTACCAATATCGGCAACCTTATTTTCGATACCCATCTGTAACTCCTCTAGTGCTATTCTTCATTGCAATCGTATACGTGGATCAAGATAACCATAAGAAATGTCTACAATCAGATTAACCATGACAAAGATAAGTGCAATCAACACAACAGCTGCTTGTAAAACAGGATAATCGCGGGCATAAATAGATGTAACCAGAACTGTACCCATACCTGGAAGACCAAAGATTGTCTCAGTCAGAAGAGCACCTCCCAACAAACCGCCCAATTGTAAACCAATAATTGTGACGATTGGAATAAGCGCATTCCGAAAAGCGTGTCTGAAAACAACAAGACTCTCTTTTAATCCTTTGGCGCGAGCGGTGCGGATGAAATCCAGTCCCATAACATCCACTAGGCTGGAACGAGTCATACGGGCAATAATTGCCAGTGGAATTGTTCCAACAGTGACAGCAGGCAAGATTAAATGGCGTAAGCCGTCCAAAAACACTTTCCAATTTCCAGAGATTAGTGAATTAAACAGAACCATATTAGAGAAAAAGGTTACCAATGCAAGCGGGAATCCCTTTAGATTTGTCAAGTGAAAAGTTTCTATCAGTGGAACGGTGGTAAAGCCCGAAGTTAGCCTGCCAGAAGGTGGAAGCCAGAATGGGGTCCCTTTTAATACAATCGCAAACAGATATGCCAATAATAGTCCCAAAAAGAACACCGGCATTGAGACACCTATGTTTGCTATTGCCATGACAGCTACGTCAACGGCTGAGTTTTGCCGTAAGGCAGCTACAATACCTAAAGGAACACCAATGATAGTGGCAAATAGCATTGCAAAGATAGCTAATTCAATAGTCATTGGCATCCGTAACAGAATGATCGAGGTCACAGATTCTCTGGTACGGATCGAAGTTCCCAGGTCACCTCGTAACAAATTTGCAAGATAATGCACAAATTGGGTAGGCAAGGGATCATTGAGCCCCATCCGATTGCGGTATTCGTTACATGATGCTTCGTTAAAATGTTCGCCAAGGGCGATGACACATGGATCACCGGGAATTAAACGCGCTAAGGTAAAGGTGATGATCAAAATACCTATCAATACAGGCAGTACTGAAATTAATCTTCTAACCAGAAAGCTTAGCATAATGTCAGAATATCCTATAGAGTAGTTTTTGTAGTGATGGGCACCACATCATGTAGTGCCCAATCAATACAAATATATTTAGAAACGCAATCAACGACTATTGAGAAGCATTCAACTGCTTGGCAAAATAGCCATTAAAGTATTCAAAGACACCTGTATTACCCGTATGCAATGGGTTTTTGGCGTCCCATTGAACGACAAAGGTCAGGACAACATCATTGGCATCCAGTGGGGTACCGTCGCTGAACTTGTTGTTCGGGTTTAGTTTAAATGTCCACTCAGTTAAATCTTTATTAACTGTGTAGCTATCCGCAACAGAAGGAACAAGCTCGGTCGTACCCGGCTTATACCAATACAAGTAATCGAAAATTTGGATGCAAGCTCGCATGCTTTCGCCATCGGTTTCATCGCTGCAGTAGAGGCTGATTGGTTCACCAGCCTGGATTTGGACAAACTGATCTTGTCCTGGTACATACATGTATTGGAACTGCTCATCCTGAAGCGGGCTGGCTTCTGGATTCACTACTGAGGCTTTGTATACTATTCCATTTGAACCATGAGCAATTGGCACCATTGGCGCGTGCAATTTGATAAGCTCGGCGACTTTAGCGTAAAGCTTGGTGCGTTCTGCAGGATCTGGATTGTATCCAGCAGCATGGATTGCTTCAATTACATCTGGGAATGGTGTGCCAAAGTTCTTGGATGCCCCGGTAAAGTGGAAATCGTAGAAGTTAGTTGGGTCAGGATAGTCAGCTCCCCAGCCATTCATGAACAGGGGCTGTTCGCCAGCCGCCACGGATGCCAGGAATGCGCCAGACTCTATCGGAGTAAGGGTGGCTTTAATGCCAACTTGAGCCAATTGTGACTGGATTTCCTGAGCTACCTTTCCGGGCATAGGCAGGTAGACACGAACAACATCCCGATAACTTAAGGTTGTTTCAAATCCGTTGGGATAGCCTGCCTCGGCAAGTAGTTTCTTAGCTCCTTCAGGGTCATAATCATACCACTTATAGCCTTCGACATAGCCTGGTACCAAGGCTGGTGGGATGAATTGCTCAGCAGGGATTGAGCCAGCGGGGTAATAATTATCTACAATGCGCTTTCGATCGATCGCCATCGCAACCGCCTGGCGTACTTTCTCGTTGTCGAAGGGTTTCTTTGTGTCATTCATACCCAGATAGAATACATTGAGTGGACTCCTGGTCAATAATACCAGATTGGGATCCGCTTTGATTTTGTCAAAATCATCTGGACTTGGAGTGTCAATACAATCGGCTGTTCCAGCTTGAATCTCGAGCAATCGCGCGGCAGCTTCCTTATTCCAACGGATGATCAATTCTTTATTCTTTGGCTGTCCACCTCTGTAATTGGGATTCGGTACCAGGGTAATATGGTCACCGCGCACCCATTCTTTGAGCATATATGGACCTGATCCCAGTGGCTGGCTCAGGATATCACCTGTGCCACCGGTTTTTTCGAGGTAAGCTGCACTCTGAATGCCAAATGCCGCAAATGCCACCTTTGACAAAAAGGCTGGGTCTGGATTACACAGGGTGAACTTAACCGTATATTGGTCAACGGCCTCAATAGCCTTTATCTCGCCACCATAAGAGCAGTCTGGGGCGCTGAGGTTATATTTAGGTGTCCATGCTGGCATAGTGGGGGCTTCGGTCGCAGCTGCAGGAGCTTCAGTTACTGCAGCAGGGGCTTCGGTCGCTGCAGCGGGAGCTTCGGTTGCTGCAGGTGGAGCTTGGGTTGCTGCTGGAGCACAGGCAGTTAAGACCATACTTAGAATCATCAAGGTGATTCCAAACTTGAAAAATAATCTTAGCTTCATTTTTTTCTCCTCATACTTTACATGTTACTTGGGTTTATTTAGTTACTTCTTCAAATAAAATTCGATACGATTTTCTATAAATTACACCTCCTTCCAACTTTCAGAATCCTATCTATCCTTGAAATCGGCCAGAGAGTTACAATATTATCAATAGTTTCTGAATTGTACATCTAATTATACTCTAGCCTCCACAAACTGGTTTATATTACAAAGAAGTTAATATGTGATAATCCATATTACAAAAAACCAAAATTTATGTATAACCTTTTTTCTTCCATAGACATCCAGATCTATCGTATTGTGAAAAGTCTTCTTATTTAGATCATTAAGTAATCCTACATTGGAGAGAAGTTCATGCGGGAGAAAAACATTGACTTAAGATTCTTTGCCTTAAAAGAAAATATATCTTAGAAGACTGATAGTCTGGTGTCTGATGGTCAGACCACAAATATCATAGAAAAATTTTGGGAACATTTTCAAGTGACATTTGTCATTTCTTAGAGATTACAAAACAGAAGCGGTGTTTCGATTTTTACTCTCTTTAGATAAGGATCCTTTTTCTTCCATAAAATCCCAGCCCCCCTTTCGCGCCAAGTGTTGGATGCTGCTCAAGTTGAAACTAGCCTTGAGTAATTCCCTATTTGATATCTGTATCAATGCACTCGTTTCTCATTATATTTCTTCGCTTGCATTGCCTTTTTCAATTTTCCTTGTCACATATCCTAAATTTACGGGCATAGGTCTCAAAATACCATTCGGAGCGTACCTTTTTGTTTAGCAATGACTGCTCTTTTTGCATATCGATTCGAGGAGATATTGAATAAAATTACAGTATGATAGGTATTAAAAATTCTTCATTCATGCCGTAT
>DAOTVW010000048.1:0-2226 GCA_034436035.1 Anaerolineales bacterium | reverse complement strand
CACTGCCCGTCGTGGCTGGGTGGAAGCGCGCTCGGTGATTAATACATGGGATATCCCGAAATTATTGGATTGGTTGAAAAATCGACGTTGAATTATTATTAAGGACAGTTGTCGCGAGTTGGACTTTTAGCAATTTGTTTAATATTTTGTGTTAATGAGCGATTCTCTCATCCTTTTTTTCTAATTACTTAACAAAGCAGTCATTGGGAAGAAGCGCTTTTTGCAACGGTACCAATCTCTATTGATGTCCGCCAGGCGTCATTGCGAGGGAGCGTTCTTTGCGACCGAAGCAATCTCCAGCCCAATAGGGGGATGGCTTCGCTACGCTCGCCATGACAGTTGCCGGACAAGAAACGGCCGTGTAAGCCTGCCCGCTATGAGTCATTGCGAGGGAGCGTTCTTTGCGACCGAAGCAATCTCCAACTCTGGCGGGGTGATGACTTACTCATGGCACGATCTAGACAGGATTTATAAGATAAACAAGATTGTCTTCATTGATGGGATATGGCTGTGGGGAATTTATGCTGAAAGCAACGAATAAGCTACTTATGTAACTACCTATCACTATAAGTTGCGCTTGCGATTTACTGAGAAAACCGTCCACGAATGGGCAACGAATAAACGAATGATGACGCTATTCGTGCATTCGTGTATTATTCGTGGACGGTTTGCTATGCCACATAAGGCCTATTATGATGTCATTTCACCGAATGCTGCCTTTAGGCGATATAGCCGAACATTTTAACGGCAGGTGACATTCAGGAGATGGATTTACAAGCTTGTCTGCCAGGCGTCATTGCGAGGGAGCGTTCTTTGTGACCGAAGCAATCTCCATTCTAGCGGGGAGATGGCTTTGCTTCTCTTGCTATGATAGATGTCGGTCAGGAGATAGCTTCACGATCTCGCCATAAAAGTTGTTATCTATAAAATCCTTGCAATAATACCTGAGCAGTAACTTTTCTTTTTATATGCTAGCGCTAGCGATTGCACAATTAAAAATGTTACGCCTGGAGTGAATGAGAGAAAACGATCGCATGGCTTCTCATCGTTAACCAAGCCCCATTTTCATTTCTCCCAATAAAGCTCTGCCCAATGGAGGGGATGGTCGGTTGCCGAATCGGGCGGCAGGATATACACTGCCTTGCGCACTTTCAACGGTGTAGAAAAGAATATATGGTCGATGCGGTTTTCTCCAGACATGTCTATCCCATCGGGGCTGATTTTGGTGGGATACAGGCTTTCCCAGGCATTGGTTAATGTTTCACTAATCAATTGATACGGCTTTTCATTCTCCTGCAGGTTATAATCTCCCAGGGCTATGGCATATTCTTTCCCGTTGATTTGCTGGAGCAACGTTTGTGCAAACACCATCATTGCTGTTTCCGTTCCGTCTGGATGGACATCATAAATGGTGAATACTTTACCGGCAACTTCAATTTCCGCCACTGTTGTCCCAATTTCGTCTTTATCGCTATACGAGTAGACCACATGGGTATGATGTAAAGGATACTTCGATAAAATGGCTGTGCCATAGGTGCCACTGACCGGCGAAGGACCATAATAGGCATAATAACCGAGCTTGCCCGCATAATATCGTACAATATCGGTATTATTCAGGGAGACACGCGCTGAATCTGATTCCTGTAACGCGAGGATATCCGGATTGATTTTTTTGATCTGTGCCAGTTGCCTTTTGAAAGATCGTTCGCCGTTGGCATCATTGGCTTGCTGGATATTATAGGTCATCACCACCAGCGAATCTGAGGGAGGTGGAAAGGCACGTACTCGGGTGGTAAGAAACGCAGCAATAATGCAAATGAGAAAGATTGCTGCAAGGGAAAGAGACCAATTGAGAGAAATTTTTCTTTCGTTGGTTCGGTTTATGGTTGTATTTGGCAGCTTTTCCCAACCGACGAGGAGAGTCAAAAACGCCGCCATCAGCAAATAGGGTAAAAAGAACTTATTCCGAAACCAGGGGCTGACCGGCGCCACGTAACCCCAGACATTGGTGAAGATTTGCATAAAAATCAAAATCACCAGCGCGAGAGACCCTAACAGCATCCCGCCGGCTAAATTTTGCGGGGATGGGTGGCTGCGATGCAGCCGTTCAATAAATAAATGCAAATCAAGGAGAATCACGGGGAATAGTAGCACGGTTAGCAATAGGAGCACCTGCTGCCAAAAGGTAGGCCCATCGATAATCACCGCTGGTGAGGAAGGAGTAGG
>DAOTVW010000047.1:0-11749 GCA_034436035.1 Anaerolineales bacterium | reverse complement strand
GGTCACGATCCGTTATCATACTATCCTCCTTTATCAATTTATCCAATCGGTTTCTTTCCCACTATCCCGATTGTTATTCTATTAACATTGTATGCGAATTTCTAGCGAAAAGTCAAGCGGTTTCACTGTGCTCTTATAGAATTCTAATATGCTCAATGAACTTTGGTGGTTAGTGGTGATGGAAAAAGAGAGGCATGTGTTCAACACTATCGCCAGAAAAAACCCCCCCACTGGTAAGGTTTAGTGGAAAACACCCTCCTGTGACAAAAACGCCACTTCGTGCTATGATTAGAACATGGAAAAGAGGTCCGAACGAATCCTGATCATTGAAACCGACCGAAAGATAAGCGATTTTTTAGTTCATCAGGTACTCCAACCCAGTGGTTATCTCGTTGAAGTTGCCCCATCCGCCACTGTGGCGTTTTCATTCATCGAGCAATTTCAACCCCACTTGATCCTTTCCAATTTGTTCATGCCCGGGCTATCCGCAAAAGATTTACTGGCGGCTCTGACTGCCCAGGGGCTGGATATCCCGTTGGTCGTTTTATCTAAGGAAGCGGAAGAGGGCGATATCCTGGCTGCCTTTCGCTTAGGCGCGGTGGATTTCCTGTTAATGCCGGCTCGGGAAACAGAAATCCTGCGCGTAGTGGAAAGAGCGTTGATCCCGGTGCATTTAAGGCTGGAAATACAAAGGCTGAACGAAACCCTAAATACCATGCGGGTTGAATATCAGACTCTGTCGAATAGTTTCAATAACCTGATTGATATTGGAACGCTTTTCCATGAAAAAAGCGATATCCACCGTTTGCTCACGCTATTTCTGCAGCGGATTGTTTCATTAACCAATGCCGAGCGGGGCTTGATTTGTTTGAGCAAGGAGAGTAACGCCCCTCTTTATCTCATTGCGACTGTAAACATGCCCGCCGAATTAGACGCACAACGAAACAAAATTTGGGATGATGGCTTATCATCCCATTGGGTTAATTTTGAGGCACTGCACGTCTATGGGGAATCGCTTAAACCGTTTATCCTTTCGGATTATGGTCAAGTGGCGCTTATCGTACCGATACATTTTCACTCTGAACTGTTAGGCTCTCTCATCCTTTTGCGCACTCAAAATACTCCTTTTGATCCTTCACAAAGACAAATCGCTTCATTTTTGACGGATTATTTGGCAAGCATATTAATGATTAAACGTTTGTCCTCCAGCCAAAAAGAGATTTCAATAGCGGGCGAACCACCGCTAAGCGACTCAACTGAAAAACGTGACGCCATCAAACAGTATATTCTCAATGCTTATGAAACCACTTTGGCAATGCTTTCCGAAGAAGGGATGTTATTGAGCAATAAGCAAAGGAAGATGTTATATCAAATAAACGATAATTTGCAGGCGATTCTGACGGAGATACCGCCATTCACCTCCCAACCGGATGCAAATGAGGATTAGCATGAAAAATCAAGACGGACACACGAATGATCTTTAAGGTATTTCTGATTTTCCCAGAGACAAACGAAGCAGTTCGTTTAGCAGAATGGATTTTGGAGAGGCCAGGTTACCAGGTAGAAATCTTGCAGGATAGTGCTGAGTTTAATCAGCGGCCGCAGATTGAATTTCCATGCGCGATCATTATGGATGAAAGAATTAGCCCGCAGGGTGCCGATGCGATCATCCAATCGAACCCAATCATTCCAGTCCTTTATTATTGCCGGAAGGATAGTACCCAGGCGGCGTTTCATGCCTTGGAATTAGGATTTAGAGGCATCATCCCTGCTTCCGCTGATCGCACGCTTCTTTACGAGAAATTGGATCAGGCAGGGGAATTTCAACGCAATTTACAAAAATGGGTGATCGGAGAAACCCGCCGTAATACCCGCTCCCTACAAAAGAGAGTGGATGATTTAGAAAGATTACGCCATATCGGCCGTCAAATTAGCGCATCACTCCAGCTGGATAAAGTCTTAAAAGAGGTGGTCATCGCAGCAGTTGAGCTCAGCGCGGCAGAGGAAGCGCAATTATTGTTATTAGACCCTTCCAGTGGAGAATTGATCTTGCGTTCATCGTACACGCGTGACCAGGGGCAAACGCGCCTCTTACGCCTTCCCGTTCATGACACGCTTATTGGTGAAGTGTTTATGAAAAAACAACCACTCTCATTGGATGGGGACGGCTTGAAGAAAATTCAAACCGCTTTTTTGGTGCGGGCGCTCATTTTTGTTCCTTTATTGATGGGAGAAGAGGCAGTAGGCGTTTTAGGCGTTCTCAATCGCCGCCAAAGCCGCACCTTTACGGAATATGACAGAACGTTATTAGAAGCGCTGGCTGATTTTGCTGCCATTGCAATTCAGAACGCCAACCTGTACCATTCCAACGATGTCGAGCGGGAAAAGTTAACCACGATACTCAATCAAATCCAAGATGCGGTATTGATGATCGATTTAGAGAAGAAACTTTTATTTGTCAATAATACGGCAATGGGAGCATTTCGCTGGGCTGAAAAGCCCGTTAGCGGGGTACCCATTGAGCAGGTGATTAACAACCAGGAGATTTCGCTCATTCTGCAAGAGGTGGATAGCCAAAAAGGGAAATGGCACGAAATCCATTTAGATGGCGAGGAGGTTTGGAACTGCCAGATCACACCGATTGAAGGGGTGGGGTATGTGATTACGCTGCATGAAATCACCCATTTCAAAGAACTCGATCGCCAAAAGACGGATTTTGTCAATGCGGTTTCTCATGACATCCGTTCTCCATTGACCGCCATTTTAGGATACACCGAATTGATCAAACGAGTAGGGGAGACAAACGAGCGCCAGCGCGAGTATCTGCGGCGGATTCAAAACAGTGTTCAGGGAATAACCGCTCTGATCACCGATTTACTCGATTTAGGGCGTATCGAAGCGGGCATGGATACCCATAAGGAATTGTTGGAAATCGATAGTTTAATCGTGCGTTCGATTGAAACCGTGGCGGGGTCGGCTGCTGAAAAGGGTACGGAGATCCAGATTGATATTCAGAAACCGTTACCGCCTGTATATGGGAATGCAATTCGGATTCAACAAATGGTGACAAATTTAGTGAGTAATGCGCTGAAATATACCCAACGGGGCGGCAAAGTAGGCGTGCGAGCATGGCAGGAGCAAGGGCAAGTGGTTTTACAGGTTTGGGATAATGGGGTGGGTATCCCTTTGGCAGAGCAGCCGCATATTTTTGAGAAGTTTTTTCGCGGCAGTAATTTACCGGAAGGGGAAGGGGGCACCGGCTTGGGATTGACTATTGTCAAGTCAATTGTGGATGATCATCGTGGACGTATCTGGTTGGAATCACAAGAAGGGGTGGGGACGACTTTTACTGTGGTGTTGCCGGGCGCTTAAACAGTCTCCGCCGGGGCGGTGAGGGAATACCCGGCGGAGACGTTCGCCAAAGGAGGAAACAGCGATGAGCATCAGGAGAGTTTCCTGAATCCCATATCCTCTTGAATCATACAATAAATCCATGACTTTAGAAATTGTCATGTGTCATAATGAATACGTGATATTTCTCACAATTATAAAATGCATTGTATTATTAATCACAATTTTATCCATTCAGATGGGATGGAGGCAATGGGTAATGCGAAATTTATTTCGCACCATCCCGACAATGCGTAGGTAAGGTTTCTATACCTGATATCCTCTATCGCACAATCCCCGAAATGGATTTCGGGATACTATCATTGGCTCGGGTTTTATACCCGTCGCCCAAATTCCGCAATAATAACGACTGGATTAGAATCCCGCCCTACAAATATCATCCGCCCTGCGATCGACGAATGAAAAATTTAGTGATTTCTTCCGATACAGCTGGTATGAGTGCCAGGCTAATCACCACGATCCATTCGCGCGGGGACATAAAATGGGTGTTGAAGATCGGCTGTAAAAATGGCACCGCAACGGTCAAAAAGAGAACCGCCAAAGAAAATCCCATGGCTGCCTGCATGGCACGATTCGAAAATATTCCAAGCTTGAAAACAGATAACCGCTCTGAACGAACCGTATAAGCGCGGAATAACTCACACAGAGAAAGGGTTACAAACGCCATGGTCTCAGCGGTTTGTACATCCAAACCACGCCAATCGTAACTCAAGATAAACGCAATCGGATTGACCCCAGCCGGCATCGCTGCGTTCCCAGCCAGATGCCACAACAGCCCAACCCCAAATGCGGTGAGGACAGCGCTGGTTTGGGTAATTGTTTGCATGAGGATGCCGAGCTGCATGGTTTTATTAATGATGGGCTCGTTTTTCGGGCGCGGTGGGCGCTGCATCACGTCTGGGTCGCCTCTCTCCATGGCTAAAGCGAGGGCAGGCGCTCCATCGGTGATCAAATTGAGCATCAATAATTGGATGACCGTGAGCGGTGAAGGCAATCCGAACAGTGTCGCCAGGAAGATTATCATGATTTCCGCCACGTTTGAGGAGAGCAGGAAAAACACAAACTTGCGGATATTTGCGTAAATGATGCGCCCTTGCTCTACTGCCGAGACAATACTGGCATAATTGTCATCCGTTAACACCATATCAGCGCTTTCTTTGGCGACATCGGTTCCCGTTATCCCCATCGCAATCCCGATATCTGCCCGCTTAATCGCGGGGGCATCGTTTACCCCATCGCCCGTCATCGCTACCACTTCATCGTCTGCCCGCAATGCTTCGACAATCTTGAGTTTATGTTGTGGGGAGACGCGCGCAAAGACGTCAGTGTAGCGGATTTGTTGCTGCAGTTCCGTGGGGCTGAGTGTGTCCAACTCAGCGCCGGTCAGAACGTTATGCCCTGGGGATAGGAGATGGATCGATTCCGCAATGGCGCGGGCAGTGTTAGGATAATCGCCGGTGATCATGATGGTGCGGATGCCTGCTGTGCGTGCTTTTTCCAGCGCGGGAATCACTTCGGGACGCGGCGGGTCGATCATGCCAATCAACCCAACAAAGGTCATACCCTTTTCTATTTCCTCCACGCTCCAATTTTCCGGCAACTCGGGAAGCAGTTTATATGCGACAGCTAAGACGCGTAAGGCATCCTGGGTCATGCGGTCGTTGGCTTGCAGGATTTCCATTCGTTGGGCTTCGGTCAAGTCCTGCACCGTATCATCCATTTTCTGTACTCTGGTGCACAAGTCGAGCACCAGGTCAGGTGCACCTTTGACTAAAACCACATATCCTTGTGGTTGTTGTGGCTGATCGAATGGGGAGATATCTTCTGGGCGGGGATGTTTGAGGGCATGAATGGTGACCATCCGCTTACGCTCCGAGTCGAACGGTACCTCCTGCACACGGGGATAAGCGTTGAGCAACTCCCCCAGGTTGGCATTGGCTTTTAATCCAGCCACCAGCAACGCGCCTTCTGTGGGATCACCGACAACCCGGTAGGGTATTTCCCCATTACCGCTTTCGCGCGGTTCTAATTTTGCGTCATTGTTTAATATCGCCACCCAAAGAGTGGTCAGGATGGCTTGGAATTGGTTCAGATCGATCGTTCTCTCCTTTAAGCGAAATTCACCCGTTGGAGCATAACCACTTCCGGTGACTTCTACAAAGGAGCCATCTGCCCAGAGGCGGGTGACGGTCATTTCATTTTGGGTGAGCGTGCCGGTTTTATCGGAGCAGATGACGGTTGCAGAGCCTAGTGTTTCGACCGATGAGAGTTTGCGGATTAAGGCATGGCGGCGGATCATCTCCCGCATGCCAAGCGCCAAGCTAATGGTCACAACAGCCGGCAAGCCCTCTGGTACGGCGGCAATCGCTAAGCCCACGGCGATCATGAACATATCGAGTATCTCATGGCCGCGCCACCAACCCAGCAAGAACACTGCCCCACAAATCGCAATGGCTGCCCAGCCCAACGTCTTCCCTAATTGATCTAGACGCTGTTGAAGGGGGGTTGGCTCGTTTTCTACCGCTTGCAGTATCTCGGCAATTAAGCCGATCTGGGTGCGCATGCCAGTGGCGACGACAATCCCTTTGCCTCTCCCGTAATTAACCAGCGTGCCCATGAAGGCTGTATTGCGTTGATCCCCAATCGGCAGGGATTTCTCCAGCAGGACCGATGCGGTTTTCTGCACCGGTACCGATTCTCCCGTTAGGGCAGCTTCTTCTACTCTTAAATTAACTGCTTCGATTAAGCGTAAATCGGCGGGGACAAAATTGCCGGCTTCCAGTAAAACCAAATCACCAGGCACAAGCTGGTGAGCAGGGATGACCTGGTGGATGCCATCGCGGATCACATGCGCATCGGGTGCAGCCATTTTTCTTAACGCAGCAAGCGCTTGTTCCGCCTTTTGCTCTTGGATGACACCCAATGTGGCATTCAATGCCACAATTGCCAGAATGGCTGCCGATTCAATCCAGTCTCCTAATACGGCGGAGATAATGGCAGCGATGATGAGCATGATCACCACAAAATTATCGAATTGCTGCAGCAGCATCTTCCAAAAGCTGGTTGGCGGGGCTTCGTTAAGTTGATTTGGCCCGAAAGTCTGCAGGCGCTGCGCAGCTGCGCTGGAACTGAGGCCGCGTTCAAGGTGGGTATCGAGTTCTTTAATCACATCTTCCACCGGCAAAGTGTGCCAGATTGGTTGATCTGCCGGGCGGGTAATGAATGTGGGAGAAAATTTTTCCAATGCCATTGTAGCTCTTATTCCTGTTGAATTTTGGGCAGTTGCATGATCTGCAATTGCATTATTTGTTATTGCGTTATCCCGCAGTAGTACCGCGAAACAGGGCAATTATAACACGCGGGTTTTGGGGTTGATCATAAGGGGCAATGCCGAATAAAAAAAAGTAACTTTATAAAGGATCATTGCCTCAAAAAAGATGTTACTTTACGACAGTATACCAGGACTGTCGGAGGAGCATATGATGAGTCAACAAAGCAAACGCGAGTTACATGCAGAGGTTCAGGCAAGGTACCTGAAACCCAGCAAAGCAGAAAAGCAATAGATATTGGACGAATTCACAGCCGACTTCAAGCTCTACGCATCGTCGTGATTGTGCGAAATGAATTTCGCTTTACGAATTGCAACCCGAAATTCGTTTCGGTGATGATGCGATACAGGTCGTCGGATATGGAAACCCGACCTTACTTGAATACACGGTTCTTCCTTCGATAAGTGGTAAAATTTTCATATAGCTATCATGACCCTCTCACAAATCGCAGTCATTATAATTCTCGTCATTCCATTAGCCCTGGTGAGTCTCGACCGCCTGCGTATCGACGTGGCGGCTTTGTTTATTGCTGGTGCTCTTGGTTTGTTGCAATTTTTCGGTTTGGGAATTTTTGGAGCGCAGCATAATCCCCATGATGCTATCAAGGCCATCGCAGGGTTCAGTCAACCAGTGGTGATCACTTTATTAAGCCTTTTTATCTTTACCACAAGTTTGGATAAATCTGGAATAACCCGCTGGATTGCACGTAATCTGCTGAAGATTGGTGGAAACTCAGAACGACTTTTTATTGCGCTATTTTCTACTACCACAGCCCTCCTATCGTTGATCATGAATAACCTGGCTGCAGGCGCACTCCTGTTACCCAGCGCAATGGAAGTTGCCCGTCGAACGGGTATTAAACCAAGTAAATTGTTGATCCCGGTTGCGTACGGAAGTCTGTTGGGCGGTGCAGCTACGTATTTTACAGGGGCTAATATCATTGTGAGCGATTTGCTCACCACCGCCAGTCCACCCCAACATGCTCTGCATATATTGGATTTCACCCCAACAGGAGGGGTGATTGCTGTTTTGGGTATTTTATTTTTGACAATTTTTGGGCCTCGCTGGTTACCAGATCGCGAACCATCTCCGGAACAAATGATGGCGCGTCCGACTGGTAGCGAATTGGAAAAACATTATCAGCTCGTCGAAAGATTGTGGGAGATTATTGTGCCGCCCGAGTCCGTTATCGCCAATAAAACGTTAGCGGAAAGTGCCATTGGAGAGCGTTTTGGATTAGCAGTAGCTGGCGTATGGCATGGCCATCAAGCCTATTTTGCCCCACCACCGGACTTGGTCATTCATCCAGACGATATTTTGTTAGTCGTGGGGCGCGCCGATCGCGTGAATGCTTTAACTGAATTAGGACTGAAGATCGGACGTGAAAGCACCAATGAACTACTCAGCGAGCAAGGGGTGACTTTCATTGAAGTAATGCCTTCCCCACATTCACAAGCATTAGGTAAATGTCTGCGCGAGATTGAATTTCGCACGAAATTCCATTTTACTGCGCTGGCACTGTTTCGCGCTGGGCGGAGTTATCGAACCGACGTGGGAAACTTCCCGCTAATGCTGGGAGATTCACTACTGATGATTGGCTCCCGTCAATACTTAAACCGTTTACGCAATAACCCCGATTTTATCGTCTTGGAACCCGATTTGGGCGATCAACCGATCAAGCGACGTCAAGCAACAGCGACTATGGTAACGTTATTTATCGCCATCCTGGCTTCGGTGTTGGGCTTACCGGTATATCTGGCGATGTTAGCCGGCGCGATAATCCTTCTGTTAATGAAAGTGTTAGATATCGATGAAGCGTATCGGGCGATAAATTGGCAGGCGATCATCATGATCGCCGGCATGTATTCGGTGAGTTTAGCTATGGTAAATACCGGATTGGCAAAACTGATTGGCGAGCATCTCATGCGCCTCGTGTATCCATTCGGTAAATTAGGATTGGCGACTGGAGCATATTTACTCTCGGCGCTATTTACGCAAGTTATCGGCGGACAAGTCTCCATTTTATTGTCTGGGCCGATCACCATTAGTGCCGCGATTGCGATGCACACCAACCCACAAGCAGTCGCTGTTGCCACCGCAATTGGCTGTTCGGCATCTTTCTTGACGCCCATCGCTCATCCTGTCAATATTCTGATGATAACACCGGCTAATTATCAATTCCGTGATTTTCTTAATATCGGTTGGAGACTGACCTTGGTGTGTATTTTCGGTTTGATTATTGGCTTGATCTTATTCTGGAAGCTTTAGTGAGGGAAAACCACCTCACATTATTCGTTCTTTTGGAGGGCTCGCCATGTCTGATCAATTTGAAAACGTGACCGTTGTCAAAAAAGCTAATGTTTATTTTGGCGGAAAAGTAACCAGCCGCACCGTATTGTTTCCGGATGGCACACGCAAGACACTTGGATTCATGATGCCGGGGGATTATGAGTTCAATACCGCTGCTCGGGAATTAATGGAAATCTTGAGCGGAGAAATGGACGTACTGCTACCTAACCAATCGGAATGGCAAACGATCAAGGCTGGGCAAACGTTTGAGGTGCCCGCAAATTCCTCGTTTAAACTTAAACTCAAGGAACCAGTGGATTATTGCTGTTCCTATGGGTAATTGGAAGAATATATATCTTTTAGACTTTGTATGAGCTGAAACCCAGTTCTTAAAATGATAACCTTCATCGGATGGATAGATGGAGGGTGGACAAAAGTTAAATAGCTACTCTGCTTTTGTCATCACTTCTTTGAACCTTTTCCTTCCTACTTTGCTGAAGGTAAAGTAATTTATCCCATAATTTACATCACGCTTTACTTACGGTTTATAGAGCTGCGACTAATCACGATAAACGACTTTTTCTCATGCTATAATTCTTGTCGGGAAGGAGGATCACCATGAAAATCGTAACTGATAGCGGCACAGATGTGCATCTGCCGCCGGAACAACTAGCCGAGTTAAATATCCATGTTATTCCTTTAGTTGTGACACTAGAGGGAAAAACCTACCGTGAAGGGGTGGATATCGAAACCGAAGAGTTTTATCGCCTGCTGACAGCGACGGAGAGCCTACCTAGCACTTCTCAACCCTCATCCGGCGACTTTGCTGCGTTATACCGCAAACTGGCCCAGGAAGACCCCGAGATTCTCTCCATTCACATCTCTTCGGGGTTAAGCGGTACCGTGGATTCAGCGCGCTTAGGCGCCTCCCAGGTTCCCGAAGCAAATGTAACCATTGTTGACACCAAGACATTATCCGCCGCGGCTGGCTGGCAGGTAGAAGCGGCTGCTCGTTGTGCAAAAGCGGGTTGGTCGAAAGAGAAAATCCTGCAAGTACTAGAGCGCATTAAAAACGTTAGCGATAGCATCTACACATTGAGTGAATTGAAGTATTTGATCCATGGCGGACGTATCAGCCACATGAAAGGGTTGATTGCCTCGATCCTCAATATCAAACCGATAATTGGCGTCGAAAAGGTGCGCGGCACCTATGTGCAACTGGGGCAGGCACGGGCGTTCAAAGGGGCTATCCGCGGGCTGGTAGATGTGATTGCCAAACAATATGCTGCCGGCAGCAAATTGCGCCTTCAGGTGCTGCATGCCTTCAATCTGGAGGGGGCGCAACTCCTGCAGGAAGAATTGAAGCAGCGTTTCGAATGTGTTTGGCTGCCGCTGGGGAATATCTCCCTGGTGCTGGGTGCACACACCGGTCCCAGTATGGTGGGAGTGGCTTATGCTCCGTTTGATGCTTACCCAGAGCTTCCCTAAGGAAATCCATTCCTGCTCATTTTACACAGTCACCAATTGCCCTCGTTATTTCTATGACCATCCAAACGCCGAGTTGTTCCATTATCATCCGCGCCTATAACGAAGAACAGCACCTGGGGAAACTGTTGGAGGGTTTGCGTCAACAAAGCCTCTCGAATAGCGAAGTTATCCTCGTGGATTCGGGTTCTACTGACCAGACTCCCCAAATCGGGCGCCGCTTTGGCGCCAAAGTGCTCCAAATTTCCCCACAGGATTTTACCTTTGGGCGCTCTCTCAACCTGGGGATTTCCCATGCGCAAGCAGAATTGGTCGTCATTGCCAGCGCGCATGTCTATCCGGTCTACCCCGATTGGCTGGAGCGGCTGTTATCGCCCTTCCAAGACCCCCAGACCGCGCTGGCTTATGGGAAACAACGCGGCGCCGCCAGTAGTAAATACGCCGAGAGACAGATTTTTCAGCAGTGGTATCCCGATCAGTCCAATCCCCGCCAAACGCATCCTTTCTGTAACAATGCCAATGCCGCCATCCGCCGTTCATTATGGGAACAACACCCTTACGATGAAACGCTGAGCGGTTTGGAAGACCTGGCCTGGGCAAAATGGGCGCTGGAAACGGGATATTATCTGGCGTACGTGGCGGAAGCGGAGGTGATCCACGTCCATCAGGAGACGCCGCGGGCAGTCTATAACCGCTATCGCCGCGAAGCCATGGCGTTCAAACGTATTTTCCCGCAGGAACAATTCGGCCTGCGCGATTTGCTGCGCCTATCTTTCAGCAACATTGCCAGCGACATCCGGCATGCCGCGCGTGAGAAAGAAATCTTTCGCCATCTGGGGGAAATCATCTGGTTTCGCTGGATGCAATTTTGGGGCACCTATCAAGGCTACCACCAGAGCGGGCAGCTCACCTGGCAGTTACGCCAAACCTTTTACTACCCCCGCCAGGTCGAAGCCAAGCCGGCATCCAAACCCCGCAACGTGCAACCGATTCAATACAAAGATTAAAATTGAGCGGTTTATTAAGCAGGCGGGTTGAGTCCCAACGAAACCAAACTGGTAAAATTGGCTTCGAGATGCTGCTCACAACGAACATTCGCAGCTACTTGTTTTATTCAAACTCTGCTGCGCGATCTAAAAGAGTTTCAAACTCTGTCAAAATACAGTCTGCGCAGATTAATATTGATAGAAATGCAAAAAAATATTTCTCAGAAAGACCTGAAACGTTTTCAAAAT
>DAOTVW010000046.1:0-2491 GCA_034436035.1 Anaerolineales bacterium | reverse complement strand
AAATTCTCCATCATTGCCATATCTATACGCAAGATACAACCTTGCCGGTTGCGTCTATGCTCGTTGTGCAAGGCAATCGTATCAGCGCCGTAGAACCAGATGACTCTCGGCGATTCTTATATCGTGACTTTCCTCACGCACAGATAGAAGAAATCGATTTGGGTGGAAGGACTATCCTGCCCGGTTTTTGCGATTCTCATATTCATCTTGAATATTACAGCCGTGCCCTCCAAAAAGTTAATTGCGAGACCAATAGTCTGCAAGAATGTCTCCAGCGGATACAAGAACAATCGGATAAAGTCTCACCGGGTAATTGGATAGTGGGGCATGGCTGGAACCAAAACCAATGGGATAGTGGTTATGGCAATGCCCAGCAACTCGATGCCATAGCTCCTCATCACCCGGTGTACCTGACCGCTAAATCATTACACGCTGCGTGGGTCAATAGCCGGGCTTTAGAATTGGCTGGAATCCAAGATGACACTCCTGACCCACCGAATGGCACTATCCAACGTGATCAGAGTGGTAAACCAACTGGAATACTATTTGAATCCGCTATGCAATTAGTGGAAGCCTTAATTCCCCCACCTGACATAACGGAACTCGCCCAAGCGCTGTTATCCGCTCAAGCAGTATTGAACAAAATGGGAATCACCAGCGTTCACGATTTCGACAGCCTGCGCTGTTTCTCCAGTTTACAAATACTCGAACAACAAGGACTGCTTAAATTGCGGGTGTTGAAAGGCATCCCGGCCAACGCAATCGAAACCGCCACAGCAATGGGACTGCGCAGTGGTTTTGGAAATTCCCGCCTGCGCTTAGGCAGTATCAAGCTTTTTGCCGACGGCGCTCTCGGGCCTCGCACCGCGGCGATGTTCCAACCATATGAGGGAGAAGAGCAAAACGATGGTGTTTTATTCATTGATGGGGAAGAATTAGTCGAAAAAACCTTAAAAGCAATCCAATCTGGTTTTAGCTTAGCGATCCATGCCATAGGCGACCGAGCAGTGCATGAGATGCTGAATGGCTATGAAAAAATCCGCGTGCTGGAAACAGAAAACAAAGCGCACCGCACTCCTCTACGTCACCGCATCGAACATGTTCAATTAATCCACCCGGATGACATCGCCCGTTTAGCACAACTTCAAATCATTGCCTCCATGCAGCCCATTCACGCCACATCGGATATGGAAATGGCAGACCGCTATTGGGGCAAACGCGCACAATTCGCTTATGCCTGGCGATCCTTATGGAATAATCACACTCCCATCATCTTTGGGAGCGACGCGCCGGTCGAATCGCCCAATCCTTTTTGGGGACTGCATGCCGCCATCACCCGCCAGTCCATAATAAACCCCACAGGAAAAAGCTGGTATCCCCAACAACGGTTAACTCTTGAAGAAGCAATTCAGGCATATACCCTCAACCCGGCTTATGCAGCCGGTATGGAACACCAACTCGGAAAATTATCCCCTGGCTTTCTCGCAGATTTAATCATTCTGGATGAAGATCCCTACAGTCTTTCCAGCAACGATATCCCCCATATTCAACCCGCAGCAACGATGATTGGCGGTGAATGGGTTTGGCGAAATTTCTAAGAACCGCGATATTCAAACTTATCATAAAACACATGAAACGAATTTACTGCTGCAATCGCCCCCTAAACTCATAAGGCAAAGATGGGCTGCCTATTGGAAGACAGCCCATCCTGCACAAAATTATTTATTGATCACCGAAAATATCCAATCCGTCGGGTAAACCAAGGGGTGAGCCAGCATGGGTTTCTAACTCCAGCTCAAGGATAATCTGTGGCGGTGTATATTGTTTCATTATATTTTCTTGGGTTTTTGATTCAGTATCCATGGCATTCTCCTATTATTCCCTATTGAGATACTTTCGCATTTCGACTTTTAATCAGCCACAATCCCGAAGCTGCCAGCCCGGCTGCAGCGAGGATGATCCAGATGAGGTTAAAGCCGTTTTCGCTATTGCCGCTAAAACTGCTTAGTTGAACCGCTGTGGTGCTCCCTTGATTGACGAAAGTACAGGTAACTGCCTCGTCTAAGGTGAGATTAACATTCAATGTATCTTTATAGAGATCCACATTCATCACGGGAGTGATGGGTGTATTGGTGGAGCGTTTGATAGCAGTACAATTTACTTCGACCAGCAGCCAGCTTGTCCCCGGCGCAATCGACTCCGTAATAGTGTACGAACCATCTAATAAACCAGGGAAGGTTATCTTGTTAGGAATAGTACCCGTTATATAATCTTGAAGATAGAACGGATTTGGATTAAGCGGGGTTGGTGCAGTGGTTGTCGCAGTGTAAGTGAACACCCGTTGGTAATCTGGAATCGCATCTTTGATAATCGTTAATTGGGCAGGAGGTACCAAAGCTTCTGTCATCACCTGATTATCTCTATTCCCTATTGCCCCTCCATCAAATTTGGTGATTTTCATATGATATGGTGCACCTGAAATGTTCGAAGC
>DAOTVW010000045.1:0-1955 GCA_034436035.1 Anaerolineales bacterium | reverse complement strand
TGGGAGTCTCAGCGATCATAAGTGGTAAAACTGACAAGATTGTTTCCATTTGGAAATGGGTGATAAATGAGCAAGGGCAAGGGAAGTGGGGAGTATATTTGCCCGGGCAAGAGGATGCAGGCAAGAGTTATGCAGATCAAAAAGGCTTTGAGTTCCTAAGCGATCTAAAGGTGGGTGAAGGATTTTGGCTGAGACTGAATAATCTCCAATCAGGAGAAGAATTGACCATCCAATAACAACACCTGCCCCCACTTACGAAGTGTAAAACACTTCGTAAGTGAAACGGTTCCTTATTTTGGGTGCTGGGAATGCGGACTGGACGGTAGCATGAGTCAGAGATTTTAACGGCGATGGCAAATCTGGCATCCTCCGGAAGGACACTTCGAGAGGCATGGCTGGCATGTGGCCGATAAATGGGCCAGATCGAAAAGATTGGGCAATTTTGTAAGTTAGGCGATCATTGCAAGTAATGTAAACCAAATTGTATAAACGTCAATTATAGAGGAGGTGACATTATGGGAACAAAGAAGATCTTAAAAGCTTTTTTGTTTTCCTTTCTTTTTGCTGGTATTTTACATCTGATGAGCATTTCAGATGCTCTCGGAGACCTCTCAAGTGATTTTACTCCCTGTTCAGGAAAGCCTGCAAATCCTATGTTTGTGGAAACTCAGAGACTTCTCCTTGCCACATCCAATAATGGACTCGACTTTACTCGTAAAAACAAGATTCTGGCCGACCGTGCTACTGTTCCAGATGCCGCTGTACTGAGCGATGGTAGAATACTTGTCTATTACGTAACGGCATGTAAAATAATTGGAGGACAGGAAGTAAAAACAAATGAAATTGTAGTAGCGGTTTCAGATGATAGCGGAAATAATTGGTTCTATAAAAACGTAACTTTTAAAAATCTCCCCTCTGGAACTACTAATCCTGTTGACCCCAACGTGGTACTTCTACCTAATGGAAATTTGAGAATGTTTGCAACGGTGGATCCGGATATTGAGGGCCCCCAGAAGGCACGAACATATTCTTTTTTATCCACGGACGGTGGATTTACTTACGTTTCTGAAGGAGAAAGATTCTCACTTTCTAACAAAGCTGTACTTGATCCGGAAATTTTTCGTTTCTCTGATACAAATTGGAAACTCTGGGCAGGTAATGAACATGCTATTTCTACTGATGGGAACAATTTTACCTACCAAGGGGCAAGTTGTTATGTGCAAGATGGGTCGTATTGTTCCATTGTTGCCGATATTGTAGATTTTTCAACCTATTATCGGATGTACGTTCATGGCGGTTCCCCAACATCATCAGGAAACAACTGGATAAAATCGCTAGTCTCAACTGATACAACAAACTGGACACTTGAAGCTGGCAATAGACTTACCGTTGATCCAAGTACAGGCTTAGAATCAGAGACTCTTTTATTCCCCACTGTTGTTGGACTTAAAAATGGGACATATCTCATGGTTTATCAAACAACCATTCCATACAGTGAACTAACACTCAATTATCTTACCGTCCTTACGAAAGGCACAGGTTCCGGTACGGTAACAAGCAATCCGGCAGGCATAAGTTGTGGTTCTGACTGTTTCGAGGCATACACCGCTAACACCTCGGTCACTCTAACCGCAGAAGCTGGTGCAAACTCCACCTTTGCTGGTTGGAGCGGGGATTGCTCATCGTGCGGTTCAAGTACCACCTGCTCCGTCACCATGGACGCAAACAAGTCCTGCACGGCCACATTTACAGAGAATCCGCCCCCTTCCGCCTACACCCTTACGATTACCAAATCAGGCACAGGTAGTGGGTTAGTAATAAGCACCCCGGCAGGCATTAGCTGTGGTGAGGACTGTACAGAGGGATTCTCTGCATCCACGAGCGTTAGCTTACAAGCCACTGCGGATGAAGGTGCAGTATTTGCCGGTTGGACAGGCGATTGTGTTAATTGTGGT
>DAOTVW010000044.1:0-18694 GCA_034436035.1 Anaerolineales bacterium | reverse complement strand
AAAAATAAGACCCAATCATGATTAAAAAATACGGGATGACGGTAACCCGCCATCCCGTATTTTAAGGAGGTGTGTGAGTGGTTCAATATGTCATTCGGCGTATTCTTGCAACCATACCTGTTTTATTCGGAATTTTATTTGTCGTTTTTATGCTCATTCGTCTTATCCCTGGCGATCCTTGTCACGCAATGTTAGGTGAAAAAGCAACGAAAGAGGTTTGCGATCGTTTTGTTCGTGAACATGGACTGGATAAACCATTGCTTACCCAATTTGGAATTTATATCAATAATATTGCTCACGGAAAATTTGGCGATTCCTTTCGCTATGGGATTCCGATCACCCGCTTGTTAATCGAGCGGCTGCCGGCTACCATCGAATTAAGTGTATCTGCTTTATTTGTCAGCATTATTATTGGGATTCCCCTTGGCATCCTTGCCTCGATTAAACACAATTCCTGGATAGATGTATTGACAATGATGTGGGCAAATATTGGGGTGTCTATGCCTGTCTTCTGGCTCGGTTTGATGCTTGCCTATATCTTTGCCATTGTTCTGAAAGGTACTCCATTTTGGTTACCGCCTTCGGGGCGTCTCACAGTTGGGATCGACTCCACTCCATTTTACGAGGTATGGGGGTGGCAATTAACCGATGGAACTTGGAAATCCATTTTATATTTTATTAGCAATCTTCATATCTTAAATGGACTGTTATCGGCTAATTGGCCTTTATTTTTTGATGCAGTAAAACATTTGATTTTACCAGCTGCAGCGCTCGGGACAATTCCGTTGGCACTCATCGCCAGAATGACGCGGTCAAGTATGTTGGAAGTCTTAGGGCAAGACTATATTCGGACTGCACGATCCAAAGGGTTACCCAGAAGATTAGTCATTTTGAAACATGCTTTTCGAAATTCACTTTTGCCTTTGGTTACCGTGATAGGATTGTCATTAGGAAGTTTACTAGGCGGAGCGGTATTAACCGAAACGATTTTCGGCCTTTCTGGGGTTGGACGAACCTTGTATGATGCGATTACCGCTCGTGATTATGGCATTGTTCAAGCGTTTACGGTTGTTATTGCCATCTCCTTTGTCTTGATTAATCTCATTGTGGATATCTCCTATGCTTATTTAGATCCCCGTATCCGGCTTGATTAAGGTGTGTTCATGGAAGATAAGAGAGATAAAACAAAACATGCTGATGCCGAAGGTTTATCGTTAAAATCGGTTAGCCTTTGGCAGATTACTTGGAGAAGGTTTTTTAAACGGAAATCAGCTTTAGTGGGATTGGCTATTTTAGCTATTTTAGTGTTTATTGCTCTCACCGCACAATGGATCGCGCCCTATGATCCATACAAGCCTCTAATTGGCATTGAACCGGTTCAACGAAGAGAGAAACCGTGCATTCATTTATTAGGATGTCCAGCTGATAAACCTCAGCACCTCATGGGAATTGATGGCAATGTGCGTGATGAATTTAGTCGCATTTTATATGGTGCGCGATTAAGCCTGATCATTGGTCTTTCGACGGTTTCACTTGCAATCATCATTGGAACAGTTCTTGGTGCAATCGGCGGTTATTTCGGCGGCTGGTTGGATAATATCATCATGCGTGTCATGGATGTATTATTAGCATTTCCATCTTTGATTCTCGCCATTGCGATTGTATCTGTATTAGGGCCTGGATTAATTAATGCATTGATTGCTATTAGTATTGTGTCCATCCCTGCTTATGCGCGTGTGATGCGAGCAAGTGTTTTATCTATCCGCGAGATGGATTATGTGTCAGCCACCCGTGCATTGGGTGGATCCAATTTTCAAATTATTTTCCATCGTATCTTACCGAATGCATTAACTCCACTGATTGTTCAGGCGACTTTGGGTATTGCAACAGCGATCCTCGATGCTGCCGCGCTTTCTTTTCTTGGATTAGGAGCACAGCCTCCTACTCCGGAATGGGGATCGATGTTAGGTGCAGAGCGCAATCAAGTGTTTACCGCACCATATCTTGTTTTTTACCCCGGCTTTATGATTATGCTCACCGTACTGTCATTCAATTTGTTGGGTGATGGCTTGCGCGATGCGCTGGATCCACGCTTGGCGCATGTTCATGGCTAAGCAATTCTTATGGAGAATGTTTAGTGGAAAAAAATACTCAGCCCTTATTAGAAATAAAAAATCTCTCAACGGTATTTTATACTGAAGATGGTGTAGTTCGCGCGGTGGATGGTGTTGATTTATGTGTTTATCCTGGCGAAGTTTTAGGACTGGTTGGAGAGTCTGGGTGTGGTAAGAGCGTCACATCCCTTTCTATTATGCGCTTAATCGTGCCACCGGGAAAAATTATTTCTGGCGAAATTTGGTTTGAGGGAATGAATTTACTCGAACTTTCTGAAAGCCAAATGATGAAAATACGCGGAGATCGCATCTCGATGATTTTCCAACAACCGCAAACCAGTTTAAACCCAGTGTTTACCGCTGGAGATCAGGTAGGAGAAGTTTTTGTCCAACACGAAAAACTCCATCCAAAAGAAGCCCTTGCGCGTTCCATTGAACTTTTAAGAATGGTCGGCATTCCCGATCCAGAGAGAAGAGCGCGGGCATATCCCCATGAATTATCAGGTGGCATGGCACAACGGATTATGATTGCAATGGCTTTGGCATTAAAACCTGATTTATTAATCGCTGACGAACCGACCACTGCCTTAGATGTCACTATTCAAGCTCAGATATTGGACTTGATGCGAGATTTGCGAAAACAAGTTGGTGCATCGGTGATATTAATTACCCACGATCTAGGGGTCATTGCAGAGATGGCAGAACGGGTGGCGGTAATGTACGCTGGGCAAATTGTGGAACAAACCGATGTCATTACGCTATTCGATAAACCCTTACATCCCTATACTCGCGGATTAATCAACTCCATCCCCATCTTGGGACGCCATAAAGACCGCCTGGAAGTGATACCCGGCTCGGTACCCAATTTAGTCAATTTGCCGCCCGGCTGTCGTTTTGCGCCGCGTTGTAAAGCGCGCATCGAAAATGATCTCGAAATTTGCAATTTTGAGAACCCCCAATTAATCGAGATTCAACCAGGCCATCAGGTGCGTTGTTGGTTGTACCAACCCCAAACATCGAATAGGGTTCAAGAAAAGCACCTTGACTATTCTAAAGGTATAAGCGGAGACTAAGGATGAAAAAATCTGAGAAATCCGATCTCAATCTGGTTGAAGTAAAGAACTTAGTAAAATATTTTCCGGTGCGGGCAGGCCTGTTTCAAAGAGTGGTGGCTTGGGTTAAGGCAGTGGATGATGTTTCCTTTTCTGTTAAATATGGAGAAACATTAGGATTAGTAGGGGAATCGGGATGTGGTAAAAGTACTGTGGGGAGAACCATGCTGCGATTGATAGAACCTACTTCGGGGGAAATGTATTTCAATGGGGAGAATATTTTCAAGTTAAAAGGTGAAGATTTAAAGGCGATACGTCGTGACCTTCAGATTATCTTCCAGGATCCCTATGCGTCATTGGACCCGAGAGTTGCAATTGGCGAATCAATTATGGAAGGGTTAAATATCCATAAAATTGGTACACCCAAAGAACGATTTGATATTATGATCGACACCTTAAAGAAGGTGGGATTAGAAGACTATCATGCTCGGCGGTACCCCCATGAGTTTTCTGGTGGACAACGGCAACGGATTGGAATTGCCCGTGCTCTAGCGTTACGTCCGAAATTTATCGTTTGTGATGAACCGGTGTCTGCGTTAGATGTCTCGATTCAATCACAGGTATTAAATATCCTCAAAGATTTACAGGAAGAGTTCGATCTAACCTATTTGTTTATTGCACACAATTTCAGTGTGGTCGAGCATATCTCCGATCGAGTTGCTGTGATGTATTTGGGCAAAATTGTTGAATTGGCAGATCGGAATGAGTTATTCCTTAAACCACTTCATCCTTATACGCAAGCGCTGATGTCAGCAATCCCGGTTCCTGATCCGCATTTGAAACGGGAAAGAATCATCCTGAAAGGTGATGTTCCGAGCCCATTAAATCCACCGGCTGGATGTCGCTTTCATCCGCGTTGCCGATTTGCAAACGATATCTGCTCGATGGAAGAACCAAAAATGCGAGAATTGAAGCCTGAGCACTTTGTCGCTTGCCACTATGCGGAAAAATTTTTATAAACCTTATTCACCACAAGGGTAGTTTCGACCTTAATGTTTTGTACAATTTTGTAAGATTTACAGGATAAAATTGACAATCTGAAGGGCGGAAGCTAAAATTTGAATAAATGAATGAGAAGGAGTCTGGATGGGTCATACCTGGCAGGGAAAAATTGTTATCGGCTTAACCGGTAATATTGCTACTGGCAAAAGCATTGTGCGGAAAATGCTCGAACATTTGGGGGCGTACGGAATTGACGCAGATGCATTAAGCCATCGTGCTATTGCCAAAGGAGCCCCTGGGTATCAACCCGTTGTCGAAGCATTTGGAAAATGGATCCTTGCGCCCGATGGTCAAATTGACCGGGCTAAGCTTGCCAAAATCGTGTTCTCGGATGCCTCAGCGATGGCGTTATTAGAGAGCATTGTTCACCCTTTAGTGCGCCAGGCTGAAGAAGCGCTTATCCATTACTGTAAGCAAAAAGTTGTTGTGGTAGAAGCCATTAAATTGATTGAATCAGGATTTGCCCGATATTGTGACAGCATTTGGGTGACGACCGCCCCGGAAGAGGTTCAGCTCCAGCGTTTGATGCAAAAACGAGGGATGACAAAAGAAATAGCATTGCAAAGGATTAAAGCTCAACCACCGCAAGAGGAAAAAGTGCGCTACGCTCATGTGGTGATCCGTAATGATTCAACTTTTGAGGATACGTGGAAGCAGGTTTTGTTAGCCTGGAAAAACATCGTTCCAGAAATGGAACAGCCTAAAATAGAAACCAGCAAAGATGGCATGGTTGTCACTCGCGCCAAACCACAACAAGCCCAAGAAATTGCCGATGCGATTTTTCGTCTTTCCAATAGTAAACGTAAGATGAACCGCGAAGACGTGATGGCGTTATTTGGAGAAAAAGCCTTTTTGCTTATCAAGATCGGTGAAAAAATCTATGGGGTTGTTGGATGGCGTGTGGAAAATTTAGTTGCGAGAGTAGATGATTTCTACCTCGAGAAAACCTTGCAATTTGATAATGCCATAAAGCAGGTGGTTGCGGAAATTGAAAATGCTTCGCGGGAATTACAATGCGAAGCAACCTTGCTGTTCCTCCCGCCAGAGATGACTTTGCATCGCGAAGTCTGGCACAGCCTTGGCTATCAAGAAGCCTCAATCCAGGATTTAGGTGTGCGAGCCTGGCAGGAGGCGGCGATTGAGTCAATGCCCGCTGGTTCTGTGTTATGGTTCAAGCGTTTGCGTGAGGATTTGGTTTTGAAACCCGTGTAAGGAATGTTGTGACATCATTTTTTTCTAACCTGATCGAAAATATCCTTTTCATTGTGCAGCGGATAACCTGGCTCAGTGTTCTTGACATCCTTTTGGTTACAATGATCTTTTTTGTCATTTTACAGTTAATTCGCGATACACAAGGGATTGTTTTAATCAGAGGGGCGATCTTTTTAATTGTATTATTTTCGATTTTAAGCAGTTTGGAAATACTTCCCGCCTTTTCATGGCTTATCCGCAATACCTTACCAGCGATGCTATTGGCAATACCAGTAATCTTTGCTCCAGAAATTCGGCGGACACTAGAACGATTAGGACGCGCAGGAACTATTTTACCGACCACCACTGCAGCAACACGCACCAAGAGCGTGATCCAATCTGTGGTAGAAGCTGCTAACCGTCTCGCACAAAAAAAACACGGGGCTTTAATTGTATTTCAAAGGCTCGATCACCTCGATCAATATATTCAAAGTGGCGTGCGCTTACAAGCAAAAGTAACTCCAGAATTAATCTTGCAGATCTTTTATCCAAACACACCTTTACATGATGGAGCAGTGATCATCGATGGTGAAATAATTGTAGCAGCAGCCTGTGTTCTTCCTTTGTCTTCCAGTGGGGTATTAACGGATTCACCAGACCGTCAAATGGGTTTACGGCATCGTGCTGCATTGGGAATTAGTGAGGTAACCGATGCGGTTGCCCTTGTCGTTTCAGAAGAAACTGGCTCTATTTCTATTGTAGATCACGGAAAAATGCTTCGCCGGCTTGATCCAAAACGCCTTGACTTGATTTTGAAGGCGTTGATTCAACAACCGCAGGAAGAACATGGATTAATAGCTGCTTGGCGGAAAATTCAGAGTATATTTGGGAAGTCGAAAGAGACCTAAACCATGGCGAAGCGTGTTGTTAATTGGTTCCGTAATAATATCAGCTCTTTGACGCTTTCCCTTTTCTTGGCGATTATCGTATGGGTTTCAGCGGTTATCTCTGCCGATCCAACGATTATTCGCACATACCCCCAGGCGATACCTTTAGAGATTATTGGGCAAGATAATCAATTGGTTTTACTAAAGCCACCCCCTGCATCAGTCTCGTTGACCTTGAAAACTCCTCAATCGGTCTGGAATCGGTTGCAAAGTCAGCCCGGTTTAATTCATGCCTGGATAGATTTATCCGCTCTGGGTCCAGGTGAGTATAATGTACCAGTTCAGGTGCGGATTAGTGTCACGCCGTATAATGTCATTCATGTGATTCCCGATCAGGTGCAAATTATTCTTGAGCCATTAATTACGAAAATGCTACCCGTTGACCTAATCGTAAGTGGTGATCCAGCGCTTGGCTATCGAAAAGGGACTCTCACCATTAAACCCGAAAATGTAACCGTCACCGGTCCGAAATCGGCAGTAGATCGAGTCCAACAGATTCAAGCTGAATTAGATATAAACGGAGCCGCTGAATCTATTCATAAAATGGTTGATCTGACCCCCATAGATAACAATGGAGCGGTGGTGAATGGTGCGACATTAGTCCCAGATGTCATCACGGTTGATCAGGCGATCATCCTTTTAGGCGGATATCGCAATGTCGTTGTCAAGGTGGTGACAAAAGGAGAGCCTGCTGATGGGTATTGGTTAACCAACATCTCCGTTTCTCCACCAACGGTAACGGTTTTTTCGGCTGATCCTAAATTAGTGAATGATCTGCCTGGTTATGTGGAAACTGAAACCGTTGATTTAACCGGTTTAAGTGACGATGTCGATTTACGGGTAGGCTTGAAACTTCCAGCGGGAATCGAATTAGCTGGTGAAGGGAGTGTTTTAGTTCGTTTGAATATTGCTGCTTTAGAGGGTAGTTTACCAGTGACCTTACCCATTGATGTTGTGGGTTTATCCCCGAATTATCATGTAGAACTTTCCCCGAAACAAGTGGATTTACTGATTAGCGGGCCCTTGCCAATCTTGAAGGCATTAAAGAATGGGAATATTCGTGTGGTCATTGACTTGAGTGGCAAAACCGTTGGGACTTATCAAATAGCCCCGACTGTTGATTTGATCCCGGAACAATTAAAAGTTGCTTCCGTTTTACCGGAGACGATTCAAGTAGTTATTACCCCGCTCAGTCGTATCACCATTACCGCTGTACCTACTCCAACTGTTACGATTTCACCATAGGAAAAGAATGCGAAAACCTTTAGTTGCCTTGGTCGGACGTCCTAATGTAGGAAAAAGCACTTTATTCAATCGTTTGGTTGAAGAAAGGCTGGCGGTAGTTGATGAAGTACCCGGTACTACCCGTGATCGCTTAATTGCAGAAGCGGAATGGGCTGGACAGGTTTTTGATGTGGTGGATACAGGGGGCATTGATCCACTAGCGCTTTCTGGAAAAAAATCTACCGAACCGCTTTCGATCGGATCAGCTGAATTCATCAAAGAAATCCGCTCACAGGCAGAAGCGGCAATTAAAGAAGCGGATGCAGTATTATTTCTAACGGATGCTGAAAGTGGGATTACCCCTGCAGATCGTGAAGTTGCCCAAATCTTACGCAGTTATCAAAGAGAGGCCGATGGCATACTTCGCCCACCCGTATTTTTGGTGGTCAATAAAGCGGACAATGCCCAGCGGCGGATGATGGCAATGGAATTCTATGAGTTAGGCTTGGGAGAACCTTATCCAATTTCAGCGATGCATGGAACCGGTACAGGTGATTTATTGGATGCTCTGATTAAAACATTACCACGCGTGATTGAAGAGGAAGAGGATGAGTCCGTTAAAATAGCCATTGTTGGTAAACCTAACGTTGGTAAGTCGAGCTTGTTAAACCGTTTAGTAGGTGAAGAGCGGACGATCGTGAGCCCGATTCCAGGGACAACGCGCGATGCTATCGATACACTGATCGATTATCGGGGTATTCCGGTTACTTTGATTGATACAGCTGGAATTAGACGGCGTGGAAAAATAGAAGTAGGTGTTGAAAAATACAGTGTAATGCGAACACTAAAAGCGATTGAACGGGCAGATGTTGCATTGTTAATGATTGATGCAACCACAGGGATCACTGCTCAAGATGCACATATCGCGGGTTTTATCTTGCAGGAATGGAAAAGTGTTGTGATTGTGGTGAATAAATGGGACGCGATAGAAAAAGACACCTATTCTATGACCAATTTCATCCAGCATATCCGTCAAGAGCTTCATTTTTTGGATTATGTCCCAATTTTATTTATTTCGGCAAAGACAGGGCTGCGGGTAGATCAAGTGTTGGAAACTGCTGTTAAGGTGCAGGAAGAACGCTTGGTGCGGTTATCCACATCACAACTAAACCAAATACTTCAGAAAGCACAAGATCGCCACCCTGCACCGTCACATGCCGGGCGGCAGTTGAAAATTTTTTATGGCACCCAAGTCCGTAGCGATCCGCCAACTTTTATGGTTTACGTTAATGATACCCGCTTAGCTCATTTTACCTATGTCCGTTTCCTCGAAAACTGCCTCCGAGAAGAATACCCCTATCTCGGAACGCCGATCCGATTTGTTTTTAAAAGTCGGAAAGGGTAGCGCGTGATAGTGCCTGGATAATCGCAAATTAATTTAAAACTACTCCATAGAAATAAGGGGGATGATGATTCTCCCATAACCCATTTGGTTAAGGGTTGATTTCCTTTCTTTTTTGATAGCATATAAATTATTGGGTTAGGCATACAATAAATTTACAAATATGGTTATAATGTATCTAACATGAACAATTTAACTGAGATTTTAGAGAAAGCAGAGAATTATATCCATCAGTTACCAACGGCACCGGCGCCTTTGCCTGTACCTAAAGGAAAAGATATTAGCGCCTGGATTGATCATACTTTGTTAAAACCCGAAGCAACTGCCGAGCAAGTGAAACAGCTCTGTTTAGAAGCGAAAAGCCATCAATTTGCTACGGTGTGTATCAACCCAGTTTATGTCTCCCTAGCATATGGTCTACTCAAGGGGAGTAATGTATGTGTTGGCACGGTAATTGGGTTCCCATTAGGGGCGAATGCTGCGAGCATGAAAGCAATGGAGGCTTTACATGCGCTTGAAATGGGAGCGAGCGAAATTGATCTGGTGATGAATATCGGAGCGTTAAAAGGCAGAGCATACGGACAAGTATTGAACGACATTTGGATGGTGAAAGAAGTAATCCACCATGAAAATGCGATTTTAAAAGTTATTTTAGAAACAGCATTACTAACCCGCGAAGAAAAAATCATCGCTTGTTTGTTAGCCGAAAGCGGTGGAGCGGACTATGTTAAAACTTCTACTGGTTTTGGACCAGCGGGGGCGACGGTTGAAGATGTTGACTTAATGTATCGGGTGGTGGGTAGAACGATGAAGGTTAAAGCTGCTGGTGGAATTCGCAGCTATCAGGATGCTTTAGCTATGATTAGAGCCGGTGCTTCACGGATTGGAACCAGTGCTGGAATTAAAATTGTAAATGAAGCAATCCACGCGGAAGAGGTGCCATGATGAACCCTAAATCGACTAAAGATAATGGCAGTGAAGAAGAAATTGCTCAATGCCCAGAATGCCTCTCCGGAATTATGCATCAACGCTACCTTACCTACTTTACCTGGCTGAATAACGAACTCATTACAGTGCCCAATTTTCCGGCTTGGGTTTGTGATCTATGCGGACGACGGGATTATGACACCCGCGCCATTAAATGGTTAAATATGATATTAAACCCCGAAACAGGTCATCGGAAAGCGCACAAGCGCCAAATCCCCGTCGAGCGTAAACCACGAGAGAAGAATAAACCAGCCTTTCCGGAATGAGCGCTCCCCTAAATTCCTTGTTTTTGCTCAAGTAAATAAGGTTGGGCGAGGAGCAAGGTTGCTAAGGTTTTGGCATCCCGCAGTTGTCCTTGGAGTGCTAATTCATAAACTTGTTTCACGGGGATTTTCACAACATCAATGATTTCATCTTCATCAGGTGGTAATGGGGCGGTAGTCAAGTTGGTCGCGAGATATATATAGAGATATTCGGTAGAGTACCCAGGTGCATCGTAAAATTCACCAATAGGAATAATATGCTCTGCTGTCATTCCAATTTCCTCGCGTATTTCCCGATGAGCACAATCGAGAGGTGCTTCGCCTGGGTCGAGTGTCCCGGCGGGTAATTCCAACAAATGTTCACCCACAGGATGTCGATATTGGCGGACAAACCAGATATTTTTATCTTCGTCTATAGGCAGGATTACTACAGCGCCATGATGCTGCACAATATCTACCTTCATTGTCTTTCCATTAGGCAGCTCAACTTGATCCTGGCGGATTGAAAATACTTTTCCTTGATAAATCAAATTAGATTGTATCGTTTTAAAAGTCATTGTTAATCACCTTGATAAAAATTGGGGAGTAATCCTTTGGACTACTCCCTTTTTATTGAATAGATGAGATTCACTATCCGTTATTATTTTAAGGGATATACAGTTTCTGACCAACGGAGAGATTGGCAGATAACTTCAAACCATTAGCGTCAGCGATATCCTCAGGCCAAACATCACCAAACAGGCATGCAATGGAATAAAGGGTTTCATCTCCTGACTCAACCGTGTAGGTGGTTGGATGGCTTTCCAATGTGCGGTTGCCCGGGAACGATCCGGATTGAGGAATTTTTAAGACGGTCCCAGCCGAGTAACTACCACTTGCAGAAAGACCACTTAACTGGAGCATAGTGATAGGATTAACGTTGAACCGGCGGGCGATACAATATGGATGTTCCCCTTTATGCAAAGTGTAAGATTTTGGCACCTCGCGTGATTTCAAGGTGAAATTTGGAACCGGAGTAGCTTCGGCGGCTTGTTCTGTAGGAGATGCCTCTTGTGTCATTTGTGCTTCGGGGGTTGGGGTTGATTCACCGACCACGGCTTCTCCGGTAGTGGTTAACTCCGGTAAGACAGTAGCTTCGGGATTGGTGGTTGGGGCACCCATTGCGATAGCGGTTTGGGTGGCAAAAGAGGAAAGTTGACCAAAAACATCGTCCACCGAACCCGGGCTAGGTAGTACTGCTTCAGATGGAGCTGCCTGGGATTCTGCAGCGCTTTTTGGCGCTTTGGAAGCGGAACGCACACATGCTGCAGCAGATAACACAAATAAAATGAGAAAAAGCGAGATGAGGATATTTTTTCTAGGCATAATTTTCTCCTTCGGAGTGAACCGAAATTACTGCATTGATGCTATCAGATAAGTTTTATATGCAATCATACTAGCACAATTTTTAAAAAGCGTCAAGCAAGTTGCAAGAAAAGATGGAATAAAGGGTAGACATAATTAAATTGAGGGATTAGGTTAAAATTAATTCGTGGGGTGAGGAAAATTATTGCCTTTGTACTATGAGATAGAGGAGTTTTGTCGCTTCCGAATAATAAAAAAGCCTACTAAAATTGAGTTAAATTATCTACTATGGGAATGATCAAAGGATAAAAAATGCCGGAAACCAGTGTTCAACCTTCCGTTTCAAAAGAAAAAAGTCAACCTAACCATCCATCCCGAAAACCACGCGGTAAAGTTGTGATCTTTGCGAATTGGTGTAAAGGATGCCGATTGTGTGTAGAGTTTTGTCCGACCGGTGTATTAGAAATTGGCGCCAATGAGTTACCGTATGTTGCTCATCCCGAAAATTGCACCGCTTGTCATTGGTGCGATACTCATTGTCCGGATTTAGCGATCATCGTCAAACCAATAGAGGATTAATCGAACGAATAATAAGGAGGCAGGGTGGCTGTTACATTAATGCAAGGAAATGAAGCCGTCGGCTGGGGAGCGCTGGCGGCGGGTTGTCGTTTTTATGCGGGGTATCCCATTACTCCCTCTTCTGAAATTGCCGAGATGTTATCCAGGGAGTTGCCCAAATATGGCGGTAAATTCATCCAGATGGAAGATGAAATCGCCAGCCTAGCAGCTTGCATCGGAGCATCAGTGGGGGGGTTGAAAGCAATGACCGCCACAAGTGGGCCTGGCTTTTCGCTCATGCAAGAACATATTGGTTACGCGGCAATGACGGAAGTGCCCTGTGTGGTGGTTAGCGTACAGCGGTTGGGGCCAAGTACGGGCCAGCCAACCAGCCCATCTCAAGGGGATGTGATGCAAGCACGCTGGGGTACACATGGTGACCATCCGATTATTGCTTTGTATCCGAATTCCGTTCCCAAGGCATTTGAGTTAACGGTTACGGCTTTTAATTTGGCGGAGAAGTACCGCACTCCGGTTATTTTACTCATGGATGAAGTCATTGCCCATATGCGGGAAAGATTTGAAGTACCACCTTTTGAAAGCTTGACTGTAATTGACCGCATGGGGACAAATGTCCCGCCGGAATGGTACAAACCTTATGGAGATACCATTGGTGATGTACCTCCGATGCCAAGCTTTGGATCAGGATATCGTTATCATATCACCGGCTTATTCCATGATGTGATGGGTTACCCAACGCAACGTCTGGATGAAATCAATCCACTGGTCGAAAGGATGCAGCGCAAGATTAACAATCATCTTGACGACATTTTACTCTTCGAAGAGGAAAACGCAGAAGAAGCAAATACTGTTATTATTGCTTATGGCGCGACGGCGCGCAGTGCTAGGCATGCCATGCGTTTAGCACGCAACCATCGTCATAACATTGGATTGATGACCCTTTATACCATTTGGCCCTTTCCGGAGGAGGCGGTACTGAGAATTGGTAGAGCCGCGCGGAGGGTGATTGTCCCCGAAATGAACCTGGGTCAATTGGCATTAGAAGTTGAACGGGTGGTCGGACGGCATAAGGTGGTGCGTGTAAACCGCGCTGATGGTGAAATGGTTTCGCCACAAATGATCTTACAAGCAATTGAAGGAAGGTAAGATGACGAAAGATGAACATTCCGCTTATACATATTTAAGGGCTACGAAAAAATTCCCCAATATCTGGTGCAGCGGGTGTGGAATTGGGATTGTCATGGGTGCGCTCATTCGTGCGATCGATCGCATGGGATTGGATAAGAACGAGGTTGCTTTAGTTTCTGGTATTGGATGTTCGGGACGGATGCCAGTTTATATGGATTTCAACACCATGCATACCACCCATGGTCGAGCATTGGCTTTTGCCACCGGTTTAAAATTGGCAAAACCAGGCCTTAAAGTGATCGTGATCATGGGCGATGGAGATGCATTGGCGATTGGGGGAAACCATTTTATCCACGCTGCCCGCCGTAACATCGATTTAACTGCGATTGTTATAAACAATGAAATCTACGGTATGACTGGCGGGCAATATAGCCCGACAACACCTTTGGAAATGCGGGCTACCACCGCTCCCTACGGTCATGTCGAGCCACCCTTCCCAATTTGCGAGTTAGCCATCGCAGCTGGGGCGACATTTGTCGCACGCAGTACCGTCTATCATGCTGTCGAACTGGACAAGTTTATCGAACAAGCCATACGCAAGGTTGGGTTCAGTTTAGTTGAGGCGGTCAGTTACTGTCACACAACCTTTGGGCGTTTAAATAAAATGGGCACTGCGGTTGAGATGATGCGGCAGCTCAAAGAAATGAGCATTTCGCTAAGTGCGGCGGAAAAACTCATGCCCGAAGAGCGTTCGTTAAAAATTGTTCGTGGTGTATTGCATGATATTGACAAACCAGATTACTCAACGCTCTATGATAGGGTCATTGAACGGGCGAAAGCCTCGGTGACGGGAAAAGAATACTTACGCGCAGGCCCGGGAGGATTAGAATGAGTGGGAAAAATGCGTCCAATCGTATCGAAGTTCGCCTTGCCGGAGAAGGCGGGCAGGGGATGATTTTAGCAGGAGTGATTCTCGCGGAAGCAGCCGCGATTTATGATGGCAAAAATGTTGTGCAAACCCAAACGTACGGGCCCGAAGCTCGTGGAGGCTCAAGCAAGGCGGAAGTGATTATCAGTGACGAAGAGATTGATTATCCGGAAGTGATCAATGCGGATATATTGGTTGCAATGAGCCAAGAGGCTTGTGATAAATATTCCTCGAATATAAAAAAAGAGGGATTATTAATCGTCGATTCGGAAAAAGTGCGTCGGGTACCGTTGACCAATGCAGTTAAATTGCCGATCACCCGCCTGGCTACAGAAGCCACAGGTAAATCCATTACCGCCAATGTCGTCTCTTTAGGGGTTTTGGTGGGGTTAACGAACCTTGTCAGTCGAACCGCAATACAAAAAGCAATCATTGCCCGTGCACCAAAAGGAACGGAAGAATTAAATCAAAAAGCGCTCGAACGTGGATTGGCCGAAGCGGAAGCGATACTAGCGATAAAGGAGAAAGCCTAATAAGGCAGTGGCAATAACGATAAAAACGGGGTTGATTTTTGTGAAGGTCAATATGCCAAAAGTAGCGAGCATAATCAACCCCTTATCCCACCCTTGTAAAAAAGCTTTATCCCAACCGAGCCGTTTCACGCCCCAAACAGTATATGCCATATCGTAGGCAGTCCAAAGGAGCAGTCCGACAATTGCTGGGCGCACTGCGCGTAACATAGCTTGCACTGTAGGGCTATCCTTGATGTTATAAAAGAACACGATCATAATTAACATCAATACGGTAGTTGGGATAACCGTTCCGGTTGCCGCGGCAATCGCGCCAGGAATACCGGCAAGTTTATACCCGACAAATGCTGAAACTTGGGGAGCGATTGGACCAGGCAAAGCATTACCCACCGCAACTGCATCGGCAAATTCATCTGAAGTAACCCAACCAGCAGAGGTGGTTTCCCGTTGCATCAACGCGAGAGATGCTGGTCCTCCTCCCCAAGAGAACATCGCAACCCGGGTGAATAGAACAAAGATTTGCCAAAGTGAAGCCATCGTTTTCCCTATCTTGACTAAGAATTTTCACTTTGGATTTTAACATAATTTTATTAGTTAACCGTTCGCCAGGTTTAAATCATTCCATTTCACTCGCAGCCATTACAGGTCATCGTGTAAATGATCATGAATCGGTTCGCAGCCCCATCCGACCAGATGATAAATGGGGTGCCATTCCAATCTGCCCGCTGATGTAACCGCACAATCTGACCTAATGGTTGGGGTTCACCAAAGGGCATTTCCAAAGCCTGACAAAACGCATGGATGGGTATCACACTACGTTCATGGATCGTGAGGGTTAAACTACGCTCATCCCCAAGATACCAATTTTGCGCACCAATTCTTCGAAGGGATGGTTCATCTCGTGGTAAACGATACCAAACGCCATTCTCCCCAGAAACGTAACACCAAACAGCAAGCCAATCGCGATCGGTATAAAGGTTTTCGTTTAAGTTAATTGTAACTTCCACTTCATTGCCTAAATCAAAGCCACAAGCAGCTGGATTAAGTATGCATAGTAACGCGTTGCTGGCAATATCTGTAGAACGATGGGGAGAGATTAATGGACAACCGTCATTACCAATCGGCCCATATACCTCTGGACACCGATCGTCTGTATCAGCAACACCATCCCCATCGGTATCGGTAGTTATATCAGTCATGTCGCACAAACTTGGCAAACGTACGCATAATTCACCTATGGAGGTGGAAGTGCCTAGCGGCGGTATGTGTAGTGGACAACCATCTAGCGCAGCCAAACCCGGATCATCTGGACAACGATCCGCATCGTCATTCACTCCATCACCATCGCGATCTGTTTCACTCACGTAAGGACAACCATCGTGGGTTTCATCACCGGCAATTTCCACACATGCATCAACATCATCAGGGATACCATCGCCATCCCTATCCCCGATTACCACTACAGGACAACCCCCTGAATCGAGTGTACCGCTTTCATCGGGACAAATATCTACTTCATCGCGGATGCCGTCGCCATCACGGTCATCTGTTGATGTACTGATGCAACCTTCACTTTCGGCAGGACCTGGAACTTCAGGACAACGATCCTTGATATCGGGTATACCGTCCCCATCTCGATCGATTGGCATCGGGCAGCCTTCGTTTTCAATGAGCCCATATTGATCGGGGCAGCGATCTTGTGAATCAGAAACCATATCCCCATCACGGTCGTTTTCTGCTTCTGTAGGACAGCCGCCATTGGAAATCAGCCCGGCCTGATCAGGACATTTATCTTGGTCATCTGAGAGTCCATCTTGATCTCTATCTGGAGTTTCGACAACCGTTACTCGAACAACATCTGTGGCGGTTTTCCCTTGATCGGATACTGCTAATGCTTCTAGGGTGTGATCACCTGGCGTAAGCGCACTCCATGTCCAGAGCACAGTGCTGTTATGTGTGTTCACAGGCAAATTGCCAATTAATTGTGCATCGGCAAATAAAGCGAGCCTGCGCAACTGACCTGACGGGATTTCCGCTTGTATTTGAACCGGCAGCAAGGCTTTAAGGCTGATTTGTGCACCATGAGGTGGGAAAAGGATTTTCACGGCAGGCACAGCACCTCGGCGGGGTAAGAGAGCTATTGTTAATAAACCAACCAGGCATATACACACGATTGTTGTCAGAATAGCTACACTGATCCAGATGGTTCTTTTCCTCATCTTTCACCTCCGAAAAACCCTTCTCAATCCTTTAAAGAATAGGGGTATTGAAGTAAAACCAGATGGAAAAATTGCTCATATTCCCAGCTCCATCCTTAGCGAGAACATGCCAGCGATAATAGTGTCCGGATGTGCATTGCTTACCCATATCCTGGGTAGTTCCGGATACCCCAATCCAAACCGCTTGTTTTTGCCAAACGTTTCCGACTTTTCTCTCGAGTTCAACCTGATAGGTAACCCCGCTAGGATCCGTTACCGCTGTCCATTGTAAAGGCATACAATTGATGGTTGGAGGATTATTGCTACTGCTATTGCCAGGTTGTAGCGGGGTAGGAATTGGTGGCGGAGTCGTATCTTGTGGTATGGTTACTGTGATAGTTAACTCTCGTAAGACATCGCCTGAAGGAGCGCTAGCTAGTAAATCATAACCGCTTGTTTCGGATGGGCATACTTTCAATTCACCGCTAGCAGCCACTTTTTTATTGTTAAGAAGGACATTAGCAGCATGTTGCACTTGCCAATGTAACTTGGTACATTCTCCTTTTACTAATGTTGTACGATCCGCCCAAAAATCAACCAGCACTGGTGGCCAGGGGGTCGCTGTTGGAGCTTTGGTTGGTAGCAGGGTCGCTGTTGGTGTGGAGGTGAAGGGGATGGTTGCTGTGGGGGTAGGGCTTGGAGTGCTAGTTAAAGTGAGTAGAACTGGTAAAGTAGCAATACTGGTTGAGGTAGGGGTGATAAAAATCATTGGTGCAGCGGTTACTTTTACGCGCACTTCTTTTGAGTCAGCTTGGTTTCCTTCGGTAGTAAGCGCATGTAATTTTAGCTTGTAGGTCCCTTCGGCAACTGGAGTCCAGCTACCGCTGGCGCTATATAAATTTTCACCCTCACGTTGTATATGTAAATCAATGGTGGGTGTACCGTTGATGTATAAAAGGACTTGCTGAAGCGTCCTATCTGAGACTACCTGGGCATGCCCATAAATGGGTAGACTTTGGCCGAGTGGAATACCAATTTCTCCCGCATCTGGTAAGGGGCTTTCCAGCCATACTTCAAGTATTGGGAGTCGGCCGCGGGTTTCTAAACCGCAAGAAGTCAATAGCATCGATAGCCCCACCAGCCAACCGAGGATTTTCATTTTCATGTGGACCTCCTTCACACTAAAAAATAAGCAAATATGTCCTTCAAAATACTCATTCTTTTGTGATGAGATCTACAATGCAATCATAAAATATTGTACTGCTTTGTTTGCTGCTTGAAAAACACCCCCATGCTTTCTTGTAACTATTTTTTATACTATATCAAAAAACAGCCCTGTTTTCAAGAGATTATGAAAGGAAGTTTTGAAATAAATAGAATAGTTTTTATTTATTCCCTGTAATTGTGAAAATAAACTTAGTGTTGAATCGTTTTCTATACGGTGTATCTCCATTGAAAATGATAGGAAACATTATCTTTTCCCCATTATTTTTCGATTTCATTAAATATGCTGTAACAAATCCTATACAAAAAGCGTTTTGTATAATGAACTGGTAATCATAACTATTTTTACCAGAATATTCTTTATTTCCCTGGAGGTGATATCTTGAAAGCGAAAATTCTTTTCCTATTCCTCGTGTTCATATTGGCGCTATCCATTGCTAGCCCAGCTTTAGCGGTGAAGTTTGGGGAACCAGATAATGGGGAACACCCCTACGTTGGTTTGATCGTCTTTTATGATGAGA
>DAOTVW010000043.1:0-6224 GCA_034436035.1 Anaerolineales bacterium | reverse complement strand
TGCTTGCAATATTCCCCTTGATTTTTTGCAAGCGCCTGGTGGTGTTTTGTTTCAAGATGATTTCTCCCAACCCATTGCGCAATGGCAACGTGCGGATGTCACTCAAGCGTCGAGCGATTATGTGGAGGATTTTTATCGTATCCGTGTAAATCAACCCAATCTTCGTGTTGTGAGCACAGCGGGTCTTTCTTTTGAGGATGTCCAAATCGAAGTAGATGCCCAAAAAAAGAATGGCTCCGAGCACAACCTTTACGGTATTATCTGCCGATATCAAAATGAGGCAAATTATGATGCCCTCCTTATTTCCAGCGATGGATATTATGGCATTTTTGCGAATGTTTCTGGTAAATTCGGACTAATCGGGGTAGAATTAATGGCAGCAAGTAATGCCATTCATGGCGGTTTGATCTCGAACCACTTGAGCGCTCGTTGCAACGGCAACCAGCTCTCGCTTGCCGTGAATGGTCATTTTCTCACCTCCCAAGTGGACGAGCATTTCTCTCGCGGAGATATTGGCTTATTGGTTGGCTCTTTGGAAGAAGATGGTGTAGAAGTCTGGTTCGATAATTTGAGTGTCATTAAACCCTGAGATGAGAATATATTTGGATATGGTAGGATGCCGCTTGAATCAAAGCGAGATTGAATCCTACGCCCGTCAATTTATTTCAGCTGGTCATGATTTAGTGGAAAGTGCAGCAGAAGCAGACCTGGTCGTGATCAATACCTGCACGGTCACCGCTGCTGCTGCGTCTGATTCACGTGCAAAAATCCGTCAGGCACAGCGCGCCGGTGCGGAGCGCATTGCAGTAACGGGCTGTTGGGCAACCTTACAACCAGAAGCCGCCCAAGTAATGGAGGGTGTTACATATGTCATCCCCAACCAAGCTAAGGACAATCTGGTTAAAGAGATCCTCCCCGAATACGACCTCGAACCGCTTGCCCGCCAGCCTGTTCCTGGAGCGCGCCATCGCACACGGGCATTTATTAAAGTGCAGGATGGGTGTGACAATCATTGCACGTTTTGTGTCACTCGTCTGGCACGTGGTGCTAGTCGTAGCCGTCCTATTGAAGATGTCCTGACCGATATCCAGGCAGCCATCCGCAACCCCGCAACAAGGTCAAGGGAGGGCGTTGCACGCGAAATTGTTCTAAGCGGAGTCCATCTTGGCTCATGGGGGCAGGATTTCCCCGTGACGATGCACTTAAAAGATCTCATTCAAGCGATTTTGCAAGATACTGACGTAGAACGATTACGCCTTTCCTCGTTGGAACCGTGGGACTTAGACGAAGATTTTTTTCGCCTTTGGGAAAACCCGCGTTTATGTCGTCATCTCCACTTGCCCCTTCAATCTGGCAGTGCGGAGACATTAAAGCGCATGGGGCGCAATACCACCCCATCCGCTTACTCCCGCTTAGTGGCAAACGCGCGGCGGAGCGTCCCTGGGATTGCCATTACCACTGATATTATCGTCGCCTTTCCAGGAGAGAGCGAGAGTGAATTTGAGGAAAGTTTAGCGTTTATCGAAGAAATGGCATTTGCCTCCGGGCATGTTTTTACTTATTCACCGAGGCCAGGCACACCCGCCGCACGAATGAAGAATCAAGTTAATCCAAAGGTAGGGAAAAAGCGGAACGCACTTGTTCGGGAGGTACTCCATCAATCGGCGAGCCAATATCGGCGCTCTTTTATTGGGAGCACTCTTTCTGTTCTCTGGGAATCAATCAAGTCGGTTGGACCAGATGGGTGGCAGCTGAGCGGTTTGACTGACAATTATTTACGGGTAAATGCGTTTGCCTCACAGCCGCTGTGGAACCAAATTAGTTTGGTGAAACTTGAAAAGGAAGAAAACGGGGAGCTGTTGGGAACGATTGAAGAGCAAATGTAAAGCGAGACATTTTTCTTTAGCCTTGCAGTAAAATATTCCTATGGGACCTGGTGAGCAAAATTGTATCTTCTGCCGTATTATCCATGATCAAGCACCTGCACGCGTGATTTTCCGAGATTCGCTGGTTACGGCATTTCACGATATTCACCCCGTCGCGCCAGTACACATCTTGATTGTCCCCAACAAACACATTTCCTCTGTGAATGAAATTCAAGAGGAAGATGAGCAATTGATTGGACATTTGTTTTGGGTGGCAAAGACGATTGCTTCTCAATTAGGGATAGCGGAAAGCGGTTATCGCTGTATCATCAACACAGGCCCGGATTCGGGACAGGCTGTTTTTCACCTTCATCTACATCTGATAGGTGGACGAAGGGTGCGCTTCCCGATGGGATGAACGCTGAGATAGATATACTGAAAGTTTGCGGATATCTTCGGAATATAGGCGTTCTTAATGTTCCCACAATTTCTACCATTTCTCCCAGCAATTAATCTCTAAACCTTTACAATGGTATAATTAAAATTATGAGCATGAAAGAACGAATCCAAAACGATTTAAAAATAGCGCTGCGCGAAAATGACGAGGTGCGTAAGCGCACCCTGCGCATGGCACTCTCTGCTATCCGTTTTTTTGAGGTCGAAAAAGGGATTGAATTAGATGACAGTGCTGTCATCAGTATTTTGCAAAAAGAAGTTAAATCCCGCAATGAAGCGATCGCTGATGCCCAGCGGGCAAATCGTCCTGACCTCGTTCAAGCAAGCCAGCAGGAACTGGCGATTCTGGAAAGCTATCTCCCAAAGGCATTGAGTGAATCAGAATTAGAGGAACTCGCCCGGCAAGCCATTGCTGAAGTCGGTGCTACCTCCGTTCAACAAATGGGGCAGGTAATGAAAATTCTCATCCCCCGTTTACAGGGACGTGCCAGCGGAGACCAAGCAAGCCAAATGGTACGAAAATTGCTTAGCTGATGTTTATTGGTTGAATTTCCTCATCGAGTCGCATGAGGATGTAGAAATGATTATACATGAACGCCCAGAATAAACCAAGCAAAGCACGACGGAATGTTTTTTATCTCGTGCTGCTTACGGTGGGGTATGCCATCGTCACAGTTGCTTTAGTTATCCCCTCCTTACTCAACACCAATGCAAGCTCGTTACGCGAAGGACAGGTAGCTGCCCAAGATATTCAAGCACCGCGCACCATTACTTATGTGAGCGCTATCCTTACCGAGCGTGCCCGCCAAGCTGCTGCGAGTAATGTCTCGCCGGTATATTCCTCTCCCGATACATCCATTGCCCGCCGCCAGCTGGAAAGATTACGCAGTGCCTTAGCATTCATTAACACAGTGCGGGCAGATAGTTTTGCCAGCCAGGATCAAAAAATTGCTGACCTGCAATCTCTTCAGGATATCCACTTAACGGTGGATCAAGCAAAAGCGATTTTGGCATTAAACGATTTGCGTTGGCAAGCAATCCAACAAGAGGCGATTGTCGTCCTCGAACAAGCGATGCGAGTCTCTATCCGTGAAGATAGAGTCAATGAGATCCGCCACAGTTTGCCAACGATGGTCAGCCTGGCATTAAGTGAAGACCAGGTGGCGCTGGTTGTAGAATTGGTAGAACCGTTTGTGGTTGCCAATAGTTTTTACAATGAAGAACTGACCGCCGACGCACGTCAAAAAGCGCTTCAATCTGTCACCCCTGTCACACGTACGTATCAAGCCGGCGAAACAATTGTCCAGCGTGGGAGAGTCCTCAAAGCAGAAGATATCGAAGCGCTCCAGGCGCTTGGCTTGGTAAAACCGCAAGCCACTCTCCAGGTTTGGTCGCAAAACGCTTTGATTGCATTCTTGATGGTCACCTTCTTGTTTTTTTACATCCGCCGCAAGAAGTCGCTTACCAATGATGTGCGTACCTTGACAATTTTCAGCATCCTGTTTGTTAGTTTTTTGTTCACTGCCCGTCTATTGCCAATCAATAGCTTGTTCTCTTATATTTTCCCTTATGCGGCATTTGGGATGGTGATTGCGGTACTGATTAACAGTGGGGATATTGCTATTATCACTTCCATCTGTTTTGGCTTTTTAACTGCTTTTGGACAACCGAATGCATTAGAGATATTGATGTACACCATTGTCTCCAGCTTGTTCGGTATTCTTACTTTGGGCAGAGCCCGCCGCATCATGGCGTTCATTTTAGCAGGTTTAACCGCTGGCACCTCTGGAGCGTTGGTGCTGTTAATATTAAATCAAATGAACGGCACTGCAGACATTGTAGCGCTGGTTTCGATTACCGGGGCGGTAGTAGTGGGGGGAATTGCCTCGGCTGGGCTGGCGATCTTGCTGCAATTCCTTTTTGCTCAATATTTAGGACTGACCACTGCGCTTCATCTAATGGAAATCTCCCGTCCAGAACATCCTCTTCTGCGATTTTTACTCACCAATGCACCTGGCACATACCAACATAGCCTGCAGGTAGCTAACCTTGCCGAACAAGCCGCCGAACGGATCAATGCTGATCCCTTGCTTACCCGGGTCGGTGCTTTATATCATGATATTGGAAAAGCGCTCAACCCGGCATTCTTTATCGAAAACCAAATGGCGGGGAGCGTCAACCCCCATAATAATCTCGATCCGGCGGTAAGCGCTAAGATTATCATTAATCATGTCACGGATGGCTTAACCTTAGCGCGTAAATACCGTTTACCCAAACGTATTCAGGATTTTATCAGCGAACATCATGGCACCATGATCGCCCGTTATCAATATGCCAATGCGGTCAATGCGGTTAATGGAGATGAAAGCAAAGTCGATATCAGACAATTCCAATATCCTGGCCCGAAACCGCGTTCGCGCGAAACGGCTATTTTGATGCTTGCCGATGGATGTGAAGCGCGTGTGCGCGCTGAGCAACCCAAAGATGAAAATGAACTCCGCCAGGTCATCAAAAGCGTTTTTGACAACCGCATCGCCAGCGGACAGCTGGATCAGACCAACTTAACACTCCATGACTTAACCGAATTAATGGATGCTTTCACCGCTATCCTGCGTGGTATCTATCATCCGCGCATCGAATATCCCAAAATTGAACCGACTGTCGTGACTGTGAATAGTGAAATCGTACAGGATGAAAATACCAAGCCGCTGCCTAAGCCTAGCGAAAACCCATTACATAGTGCATCATGATCTCAATCGTTTTTCTTCTAAAGGTGGAAAAAGACATCCAGCAGAACTGGCAAACCGTACTGCGGGAGGCAGCCGAAGCTACCCTCAAAACGGCAGAGTGGAAGGAACTGCCAGCGGTCACCATCGTGCTTGGCGATGATGATTACTTAATGGAACTGAATCATCAATTCATGGGTATCGATCAACCAACCGACGTACTCTCTTTTTACATCGGTGAAACCAATCCAGAGGATGGCAGTTATTATTTGGGAGATTTAGCGATATCCCTTACCCGGGCAAAATCACAGGCAGAAACGGGCAACCATTCTGTCGAAGATGAGCTGCGCTTATTAGTTGTGCATGGTGTGTTGCATTTGCTTGGTTACGACCACGCCAGTGTGGAAGATAAAAAACAAATGTGGTCAGCACAAGCCAAAATCTTGCAGTCGCTAGGCAGCAATCTGATCATGCCCATTGAATAATGCCATGACAAACCAATTCCACGAATTCATCATATCCCGCATTCATTCGTTTCGCCACGCCTTTGCGGGATGGGCTTTTGTTATCCGTACCCAAAGGAATGCCTGGATACATGCCTTAGCCAGTGTCCTGGTGATCCTGGTTTCATTGTGGTTGCATCTATGCCTGCGGGATTGGGCAATGATTATCCTGGCAATTACCTTGGTCTGGACGGCGGAATTTCTCAACACCGCTCTTGAAGCTGTGGCAGATTTAGCCAGCAATGGGCAGCAGAATCGCTTAGCCAAAGTGGGCAAGGATGTTGGCGCTGCAGCAGTGCTCATTGCTGCCTTGAGCTCTATTTTGATTGGTATCCTTATCCTTGGGCCTCCATTGATAGAAAGGTTAGGTTTTTAATGTCTTTACCTTTTCGTTTTGGAACTGTTGGTTCTCCGAAATCCACACCACCGAAACCAGGCGGGTCAGTGGGCGCGATTCTCCGTTTAGCCGAATTAGAATTAGACGCGTTTGAATTGGGCTGGGTGCAATCCGTCCGGGTATCCGAAGCAACCTGTGCCGATATCCGTTTGGCAGCTTTAGAAAAAGACATTTCCCTCAGTGTCCATGCCCCTTATTTTATAAATCTCAATGCGGATGAAGTCGAATGGCCCAAGTCACGCAAAAGATTAATGGATGCGGCATTTTATGGCAATTT
>DAOTVW010000042.1:0-6140 GCA_034436035.1 Anaerolineales bacterium | reverse complement strand
TTTTTCCCTCCAACATTAGCACTGCCTCATAAAAAAGGCGTAAGCGGAATATTTAAAATATGAGCAGCTTCGCTTTGCTTCGATTTCTCTCTAAATTTTAACGAAAATTGGCGAAAAAGCAGAAAGGATGCATAATTTACATTTTTAAGCAAAACTGAAGCTTTTTCAGCCTGTCAGACTCGTGCAGGATTGTAGATAATGAATTTATTAAACTTCCTAAAAGCATTTTGTTGGTGCCACTATGGAGGCTGAAACTCAGGTTTCCAATTTAAGTTTTTATCAGCGGGAGCTGGAGCGCTTCTACAATGATTTAATTGATGTTTTCTAGCAGAACCATTTTGGCTTTTGGACGGAAGCCTGTAGCTACTTGAATGAGCCGTATATACCAAAACCCGACGTTGAGCTCATCCTCTTCGAAGATATAATACATTCCGACCCTGCCTATCCAGACCCACTCCACGAGCTTCTCACGTGCCTCATCGAGAGGGGTTGGAAAATAATAATGAACTTTATGGCCCAGACTGCATATTGGGCAACGTAGCGTAAAATTCGGCGACAAATGCGCGCGCACAGCAGCACAACCTTGACCGGGCTGTGAAAGCTTTCTTCAATTTTCATCAGGAGGTTTAGGTTTTGACGTGGGGTTTCTTAATGCTTTACGTAGGGCTATTTCGAGGGAGGTTGAAGGTGTGGATTTGACTATTTCAAGCGAGGATGAGGTGGTGTCTTCGTTTAGGAGGCTGGGGAAACATTAATGGGCATTTTCGGCTACAACCTTGGAAAAATTCGAGACCTATTAATATGTAGGGAAAACAACTCGTCTTAAACTAAATCCGCTAAGACCTGCTAAGACAAACAGTGTTACGAAAGAAGTTTTCTCTCAACGGCGGCTAATGTAACATTGCTTATGATCAAAAAATAGGATCACATGAGGTTCTATACTCATAGGATTGCAAAGAGCGTTTTAATTTGTTATAGAAGATTTTTTCATTACATTTAAGTATAGTTTTTGTAGACATTTTATTACGAAGGGAGAAGGAAAATGAAGAAAATAGCGTCAATCGTGCTTGTTACCCTTTTTGTTCTATCGTCAATTTCTTCTGTTGCTGTGTATATTACAATTGCATTGACTATCGAAGAATCCACAACTTCTTGGCCTTATAACTATGATGTTCCCATTTTAGATCAAACCAGCTACACTGAAAAAGCCACAAATGGACTTCCTATCGGGTGGGCTGCTTGCGGTCCGACTTCAATGGCTATGCTTCTTCGTTACTATTTTCCTAACAGCATGATTGAAGGAGACCAAATTTATCATTCAGGGACTCAAAATTATGCAAAGCATACGACTGCAATAAATTATCAACCTGACTTTGCAGGAATGGTATGGAAAGCTGCTGAACATTATTTAAACCGAATATGGGGCGGTAACGCACAGTGGCGAAGTGTTGCTGTCAACGATCCTACTGAAATTATAGCTGAAATCAAGCGTCGACCTCTCTTAATAGGCTTACTTTGGGAGGGAAGAGCAAAATGGTCAGACAAAAATGGAGACAGCAAAATACAATCTAATGAAATAGAGGAATACTCAGGCCATATTATGGTATTAAGGGGCTACGATGATCGTTCGACCCCCCAAATAGAAGACGATCTATTTCTCCTTAATGACCCATGGAAAGGACAAGTGCGTACACTCAGTTATTCGCAGTTGTTTGGTGCACGCGCATGGCATATACTGGAAGAACCGGTTTTGGGATATAATATTGCTACAGATACTGGTTGGTTTGGGGGAAACTTCCTCACATTTGACCCTGTTTTGGACGAGAGTATGAGAAAATATACCGTTATAGTTGATAACCATAAGGTGGAACTTGATGATAAAGCGGCAAAAGATGAAGCAGGAAATTTTGTATGGTGGGAGTGGTATCACTATTATGAAGACCTTGCAGGTAATTGGTATTATCCCAAGGCAGGCGGGCATTCGGCGAAATGGGTTCCGAATCTTGCCGTGGATGGTGTCTATGAAATACATGTAATATTTCGCAAAGACTTGTCACAAAGTGATGTTAATTATACAATTTGTGCACCCGACGATAAGGAAATTGGTTATAAAATTGTAAATCAGACAGGACGAGGGTGGGCTGACGTAAGCTTAGGAACTTTTTACCTTAAAAAGGGCTCCTTTGTAAAAGTAAAAAATGTTCCTGTGAATTGTAATGTGGATGCGGTCAGGTTCGTGTACACAGGGATCAAACCGGTTGATTTAGTTCTTGTTCTTGACAGATCTGGAAGTATGGCGTCGTACATGGGTACAAAGACAAGGTTAGATGGAGCCAAAGAGGCTGCAATCGCCGTTATCAATGTTCTTATGTCTTATGATAGAGTTGCTGTTGTTTCATTTGATAATCTTGCGTCAATTAATATTCAGTTAACAAGCGACTTTGAAAAAGCAAAAAACGAAATCCAAAAGATAACCACAGGTGGAACAACCTCCTTTGGAGCTGGCTTATCTTCGGCTATTAACGAGTTAAAAAGTAGAGGTTCAAAAGATCACATCTGGGCCATAATATTTATGTCAGATGGCTGGCACAATACGGATCCACCACCTGACCCCTACGTGGCTGAATGCAAAAATCTCGGCGTACCAATCTATACTGTTGGGCTTGGCCAATATCCAACCGATGTAAACGAACAACTGCTTAAGTGGATGGCAAGTGAAACTGGTGGGAAATACTTGTTTGCCCCTTCACTCTACGATCTACAAAACATTTTCATAAGATTTTCGCTTCAAGCAACAGGGTGGACTCCCACCGCAGAATTCTCAGGAATTGTCGGCGAAGGACAGACTGTTGTAGCTGGAACATTCGATGTTCCCCCACACACCACTTTTGTCCGAGTCACGTTGAATTGGCCTGGATCTGACCTTGATTTAATCATTGTTCGACCCGACGGGACCGAAGTTGAATTAGGAACGGGCTCTGACAACACATACTCGGGAGCAACTGTCAAACCCGAATGGGTCATACTCCACAATCCACAACCTGGAACCTGGACGGTTAAAGTATATGGAAAAGTAATAAACTCGCCTGACGAGCCTTACATCGTATGGATCTCCGTATATGCTCCTCCAGCTCCACATGACACAACACCGCCAACTACATCTTTAACGATGGAAGGCCCTCAATATGTTGATCCAGATGGGAAAATATACGTAACTTCAACCACAAAATTCACATTAAGAGCAGAAGATAACATAGGCGGTTCAGGTGTGAAAAAAACTTTCTATAAAATTTATAACAGTTCATATAATACAAATTGGCTTGAATATTCCACGCCCTTCTACCTTATTGGGTTAGCAGATGGTCAATATACAATTGGCTACTACAGCATCGATAATGCGGATAACGTTGAGTCAACAAAAACGACAACAGTCACACTCGATACTACTCCGCCAACAACAACTCTAACAATAGGCGAACCAAAATATAGTTCCAACGCAACCTACGTAACCCAAAATACTCCGCTCACATTAGAAGCAAACGACAAGGAAGGTTCAGGCGTCTATTCAATAGCCTACAGAATATATAATGGCGCTTATGATAGTGGTTGGCAACGCTACATAGCATCGTTCTGTATGACAGGATTAGCTGATGGAGTTTACATAATAGAGTTTAATAGCACGGACAATCTTTGCAACACAGAACCCACTAAATCAATTCAAGTCACATTATTCTCATGGAACTACGTCTTTGAGGACACGGATGGAAGAGGAACGATCCTCAAAATCAATTTAGCCCACAAATTCTTACAGTTCATAACGCCAGACAAAGATTATGGAATAAAAGAAGCTACTTACATGCGCCAATGCGGAAGGGCAATAATAATACACTATTACGATGATGAGCTGCGGTTAATTACTACGTCGGTAGACACAAAGCTGGACTTCTGCGTAGCTATAGCATGGGACCAACAAACAGGCAAAAGGTACTTCCTAATAGACAAAGCAGGAAAAGAATAAACTGAAATAGGCCAAAAATTCCCCACTATTTTTTATTTTGCAAAATTAGGCTATTTCAATTTTATTAAACGATGATTAAGAGAAGAGTATTTGAAATCTAAGGTTTGAAGTTTTATTATTTGAGCCATGTTGTCGAGTTTTACTAATTGTAGAAAGGTAAAAAAGTGCGTGAGCATCGCTTAACATCTTTTCCATTGAATTTGTAGTGGGCATTTCAGACGCGTTTTGCCATATTTTTTCCCTCAATTATTATGAGCGTGGTTGAAATGATAATAAGTATTAGGGCTGTTACTGATTGAATTTCTGGGATAACGTGATAGGTGTAATATAATCCGCTGTTGTCTTTAACTGCTTTGTTTCCGAGAATGTCATATGCCTCTATCTTATATACAATAGTTGTGCAGCTGTTGTGTCCGGGTATGGTTGCTTGGTAAGTGTTTTGGCATATCTGCTTCATGGTTGTCATCCAAATTAGGTCGTTGTCGGTCTTATACCATAGTGTTACGTTTCTGATTCTGTTTGGGTAGTCTGTAACGTTAACTGTAACGATTACTTCTTGATGTGGTTCAACCTCTGAAGGCGTTTGTAGTGGTTCGCCTATTTCTGGCTGGAAGCAATCTACATGCGGTGGAAATGTTTGTCTGACATTTAGTTGTTTTAGCGTTTCCGTGAAGGGGTCGAGATATTTATAGCGGAAAAGCGTGTAACCGTCGGCTTCCAATGTTAGACAATCAATGGTTACGTTTAGGTGGCGGGTTTTGTTAATCTGCCCTTTTAATGCATCCTCGGGGTTTTGAGCTTCGGGAAGTAGGTAAAGTCCTATGCCTGGATAAATCAGGGTTTTTCCCTTAACAGCCTTCAAAATTTTCTCCAGCCAGTCTTCAAATTGGCATGGATCGTTCGTGTAAGTCATTGGTGTTATAAAGTCCACAATGCCCTTTTCAGCCCATTCTGGATAGTTTTGCATCCTATTATTGGCAGCATCTTCAGGTGTCGGGTACACAGCGGCTGAAAACCTGATTTTCGGATTTATGCCTTTAAGCATGGTTCGCGTTTCTTCAATGAAGCTCGTGATAACTTTCTGTCTCATCTTTATCCATTCTGGTTCTGTTGGATCTGGAGGCCAAGGAATTTCCGGATGTTTGTAGATCCAGTTTTCCCTGCAAGTGTTGCAGTAACAGTATGTTCGGTTTGGGAAGCGTATGTAGTCAAGGTGAATTCCATCAATATCATATTTCAATGCAACCTCTCCCATCAAACTTTTCATATATTTGTGCACTTCTTCGTTCATTGGGCAAACCCATTCCGATGAAAATACGCCGTTAACGTCCACCATTGCCAAGTCCGGCCTTTCCTTGGCGAGCTTGATGTCCCTGAAAACGCAGAACCATGCGTGGAGTTCTAAGCCGAACTTGTGGGCTTCTTCGACGGCCACTTTGAGTGGATCCCACCGGTAATTTGGATGGACTGGGCCTATGCTGCTGTTGTAGTAGAGCCAACCGTCTGAGCCTTTTACCAGAAAGAGTACGAAGTTGAGGCTGAGTTCAGAGAAGTTTTTGAAGGCTTCGTGAATCTGTATGGGCCCAACGTTTGGGTCGGGGCTGAAGCTTGAAGCCCAAACCCATATGCCGCGACCCTCCCATTCAAGTTCCCTGTAGAATATTAGTTCTCCAGATTCGTTGGGTGCTGCCCCGTCACTAAAAATGAAGTAGGTTACAACTATGCATTCTTTCCCGTTTGGAGATTTCAGGAAGGTAAACGTTGGATTGCCGAAAGAGGTGGAGTCTCCGTGGGTCTTAATGTTTAGCATTGTAAAGTTGCATGTAAGGTGGTCGTAGAGGAATATTCTCCACGAAGCCCAGTAGCGGGTTCTATTAATTTCTTCCTCCTCGCGCGGGAGGAAATTTGCCTCTTGCAACGTTAGGCTTCTTTCGAAAATTTGTCCGTAATCCCTGTCGCCAATGTTGCCTTTAACATTCCAATATTGCCTTAACTTCTCATTGTAGTCTTTTTGGGGTGTGGAGCGCCAGGTCCAATTCTTTGGATTGTCAATGGGGACTTTTAGCCATCCTATTGCAACGTTGTCGACGGTTCCATTGTCGTAGTGGTAGCCTATGCAGGC
>DAOTVW010000041.1:0-2036 GCA_034436035.1 Anaerolineales bacterium | reverse complement strand
GGGGGTTTTTCTTGCACACCATCCTGAATATACAGACGAAAGATTTTTCTGCGATTGGCACGCAATACCTCTCGCACTGCATTCCGTCCATAAATCCATTCATGGTTCATCAATAGCTATCCACCCCGCTCGATGCTTTCGACCTCTTGCCGATCTGCAACCCGGGCAAAAATCATCCTTCCCGCAGCCGTCTGGAGCACCTTGGTCACGATGACATACACGTTTTGATTGAGATGATCGCGTCCATCTTCGATGACGACCATAGTGCCATCATCCAGGTAGCCCACCCCCTGACCGGGTTCTTTCCCTTCTTGGATCACATTGACATTCAATGCCTCACCGGGTAAAAGCACCGATTTTACCGCGTTGGCTAATTCGTTAACATTTAATACAGCCACCCCTTGTAATTCTGCCACCCGATTGAGATTGTAATCATTGGTCAAAATAGGTGCACGTAACTGACGAGCTAATATAACCAGCTTCTCATCCACTTCACGCACACCTTCCACGTCAATATCACTGATCTTAACCGGCAGCAGCGCATTTTTTTGCAATTGCGATAAAACCTCCATGCCGCGTCTGCCACGCTGGCGGCGTAAACTATCGGGAGAATCCGCAATATATTGCAGCTCATTCAGAACAAAACGGGGGATGAGCAAGGTACCCATCAAGAATCCCGTGCGAGCGATATCCCCTATTCTGCCATCAATGATGACACTGGTATCTAAAAGGATCATACGCGAATTGTCAATCGCAGAACCCTCTGCGGCTGATTTGGCTGGTAAGTTGATTCGAAACAGAGAAAATATTTCATTTTGGCGCATAATAAATACCATGATGCCAAAATAACTCAATAAAAGCACCCCAATAAATGGCATGATATTGCCAAACGGTTCGGGTAAGAGAGAAATGGGAAACGCAAGTAGGGCTGCCAGGATTAATCCAGCCATTAATCCCATTAATCCTGCTAACAATGTATGCACCGATACGCGTGCAAGAACACTGCGCAAGGACTTAACTGGTCGAGTAGTTAGAAATGGTGTCAACACTAACCCGATCAGTGCTCCCACTAATCCAAATAATATTCCAAAATAAACTGGTGAATTACTGCTGATATCCGCTAATCTTACCCCCCCGTAAACCCCTAAAATGCCAAAAACAACCATGCCAATTAAACGAAAAATAAATTCTACGCTCATGCTAAGCTCCTTGTCAGACCCTATACCCATGTCTGCAATCAAGCCCAGAACTGCGCTATTTTCTGGCTGTTGTTTCCAGTATTCTGTCCCCTGCTGATCCGTCAAAGTAATTGTATAACAAAATAATTACAGCGATGATAGTAGCGCAGGTGACTGAATGCAGACAGTCAATAATATAGAAAACCTGCACTTTGAATAAATCCGAATAAGTGCTAAAAATATTATATCATAATTAAATGCACTATAATAGTGCTACGACAATGCTTTTTTAAATGGAGCAATTATGACCGCCTCTTCATTACCAATGTATGCCAATATTGATGAAAATGAATATAAACGCCGCATCTGGGCCTGGACAATGTATGACTGGGCAAATTCCGCCTTTGCAACCACTATTCTCGCAGCGGTTTTGCCCATCTATTTCAGCCAGGTAGCTGGCGCAAACCTCCCAAGCGCTGCCCGTGCTACCGCTTACTGGAGTCTCGGTTTGAGTATCTCCTTACTCATCATTGCCCTCCTTTCTCCCATTCTCGGCACCATTTCTGACATCATGCGTGGTAAAAAGAAATTCCTGGCTTTATTCGCTGGGATTGGCATTTTAGGCACCGCGTTACTCGTATTGGTTGAGAGTGGAGACTGGATGCTTGCTTCAATTTTAGCGATCATTGGGCGTATAGGCTTCAATGGCGCCAATACGTTTTATGACGCTCTGCTTGCTCATGTTGCCCGCCCTGAAGATCAGGATAAAGTTTCTGCGCGCGGTTATGCGATGGGATATCTTGGCGGGGGTTTACTTTTGGCAATCAATGTAGTCATGATTCAGCTTTTTCCTGGTAC
>DAOTVW010000040.1:0-28854 GCA_034436035.1 Anaerolineales bacterium | reverse complement strand
AGTGCCGTTCCCGTGCGGGCACATAGCGATGTAAATTATCCTGCAATGCAGATGATCATCGAAGTGAATGGGGTGGGTGTTGGAAATTTATCCGTCTCGCAGCAGAGCCAGGATCCTCCCCTGTATGTCGGGACAGGCAGCTGGACAATTCTATCTCCCGGCGACTATCACCTGCGTGTCCGTCTGCGAAGAGGAGACATCGATGACACAACCCGCGAAGTACGAATTCGCGCATATCTCCAGCCTACGGTCGCACCATTGATGCCGGCTACCACCGAGCCCGGCTTGAGCGTCTCTCCCTTGCCGCCCCAGTTGCCGGCTATACCCACGGATACGCTTATCCCTACTTTGACCGTGCCACCTTCACTAACTCCTTTGACCCCGATCGAGATTAACTTTTGGGCTAATGAAATGGAGATAGCCAAAGGGAGCTGTACCGTTCTTCATTGGGAAGTTAAACATGCCAGCCTGGTGACCCTTAACAATGGAACAGTCGCTGTAAACGGAAAGCAGAAAGTCTGCCCTAGCGACAGCATGACGTATGTTTTAAGAGCGCAAAATGCGGGGGAAAGCGTGGAACGCTCGCTGATCATTAAGGTGACCGCCCCCATCATGACTACTCCATCCGACACCAGTGGGCCGCTAATTCAGCAAATTCAAAGATCCTATCAAAAAATCTACTGGCCGTCCGACTGTTCACCGGGCGAGGTGGTCATCAGCGCGATGGTCAATGACCCCAGCGGCGTGAAAAGCGTTTCTCTCTTCTACCGTGTGGTGGATGGGAAACGGCAAGGTGAATGGCGGGAAAAGAAGATGAACCTCACCAGCACCAATACGTATGCCATCACCCTGGGAGCAAAAGATTTCCAGGCTAGCCTTAACCCACCTGTCGAAAGCGCTTCGATCGCCGGCCTGCAATATTATATTTTAGCGATAGATAGCCTCAATAACCGCAGCCAGTCCAAACCATACGCCGATATCGAATTGGATTATTGCCTATATTAGGGGAGGTGATAGATGAAAACACATAAAAGTTTAGTTGTAAGCAGCGCCATTGTCATATTAATTTTGGGTTTTTTGATTTGCCTGGCAGGGGGCTGGTGGATATGGCAGACAAAGCTGCCATCGATAGAGCCGCCCACTCTACGGGTGTTTCAACCACAGCCGAATGCATCCTTAAACATGGGGTTGCCTGTCCAAGTACAGGCAGCCGCCCAGGCGCAGAACAGCTCAATCGCCTGGCTACGTTTTTACGTGGATAACCTCCTGAGTGGAGAGCAAAGCGGGCACGCCAGGGAAATCATCGGAACGTGGAACTGGACGCCCAGAACAGCCGGGATGCATACCCTCGCTTTTGTGGCAGCTACGGATCAAGGGGTCGAGAATATGGTGACGCAGACCGTGATGGTGCTGGTGGCGGTGGATCAGGATGGGGATAACCTTCCGGATGAGCAGGATGCCTGCCCGCAGCAAGCCGGTGCGGAAGTCAATCAGGGTTGTCCGATAGTGGATGATGCAGATGGAGATGGGATTAGGGACGCAGACGATGCCTGTCCGCAAGAAGCGGGGGCTGCCGATCAACATGGTTGTTTGATGGGAAACCGCCCGGATCAAGATCGGGATGGAACAGCAGATTGGGACGACCGCTGTCCCTCGCAAGCGGGCTTACCCCAATGGAACGGCTGCCCCCAGGATGCGCTGTTGACCGATCAGGATGCCGATGGCTTGATTGATGCTGTGGATTGGTGCCCGCAACAGCCTGGCCCGGCGAATAACCATGGCTGTCCCAACCCTCAGGCTGACGACGGCGATGGAGATGGAATTGCCGATGCGCAAGATGTCTGCCCAGACCAGGCGGGGGCTGCCGGCGATGGTTGTCCGCTGCTCAATGACCGCGACCAGGATGGTATTCCCGATGAAAGCGACAGCTGTCCGGATGATCCCAACCCCAATTTTGAGTGTGTGGAAGTCATTCAATCGACCGACTCTGATGGAGATGGGGTATGGGATGTCATAGATGATTGTGATCATGAAGCGGGACCATTAGATAATGGCGGATGCCCAATGACCAATGACCAGGATCACGACGGTGTGCCAGATGACCAGGATAATTGCGACACACGTGCAGGCTCTGCCCAGAACGCGGGCTGCCCGGCAGAGATGAATTACCCGCGAGTCAAAGTTGAAAATAACAATATCGTCTGTATGCTTTTCCCTTCGCAATGTGAACCCCAGGATCCATGTGAAGCCAACCCGGCGGGTTGTGACAGCGATGGGGATGGCGTCAATAACCAGGATGATGAATGCCCGGCTGAGATCGGCATTTCCCCCAATGGATGTCCGCTTTTTCCAAACGATCGCGATGGTGATGGGGTGCCAGATCAATACAATGGACGCGCTATAGATCTCTGCCCCGACCAGTATGGCTCAAATGGAGGTTGCCCCGTTGATCGCGATCAGGATGGCGTTCCTGACCCAGACCAGGACCGCGATGGAGTCCCGGATAGTATGGATTCCTGTCCGAACCTTCGCGGAATGGAGAGTAATCAGGGATGTCCTCCTGAAGAAGTGGACTTGACGATATACCTCGCCGACTTTGCTACGCCGCAGCAGGCATATTCGAACTTTTATTGTTATGCTACGCTGCAAGACTCTTACTGGAGACGCATCCCGCAAGAAGGTTCACTGGACGGTTTGTACTCAATTTATTACGTCAATCAGGGCATCTCTCTTCATTTGTCCGGTAATGAATTGGTTCATTTTCGCCTGCGGTGTGAGGGGCAAACTGACCCGTTTACTGATGCCCAAGAAATTGGGTCTATTGAGCGAGCGCATGGTCCCGAAAGTTGGAATTCGCAATTAATCGCTGCGTTTTCGGAGAATGGACAGCTTGTGGTCGAGTATCGAATCTGTGAAGGAAGTTGTCGGTGATGGGATGGCGGGGAAGTTCCTCCACATTCCGGTTTGTGAAGTGGGGCATCTTTCCCGCATTCTTATCCTGGAACAAAGGAGTTAAAGATGAAAAACTATAAATGTTATCTCGGATTAGGATTGTGTCTGGCGGTCAGCCTGGCCTGCAGTATGCTCCAACCTGCCTCGCCGCCCGCATCGCTGGATGACAGCCAGGCGACCATTGTTGCCATGCAGGTGCAGCTAACCCAACTGGCGCTTCAGCAAACGCCAGCCAGCTCACCGCAAAGTTTCGAAACCCTGCCGTCTACGGAGGCGCTGCTGCTTACGCCCACACTCGCCCATAGCCTCATACCCGGCGAGCCCGCCCGCCCCCGCACCGCCATTTTTGACACCATCAGCGGAGATACGGCGCGGCAGGGAGTTGCCAATCAGCCCCCTGGAGGCGATGAATATCTGTATAATTTATACGAACGCCCTTTTAATGCCCAAACTATGGATGTTTTCTTTCCTGATCTTGATATTCGGGAAGCCAAGATCGGCCCTGATGAAACCTGGATGTTTGTCACCATCTATCTCTATGGTTTACGGGAAGCCAGCAACGCATTAGAAGGGGTGTATCGTCTGGAGTTGGACCTGGATATTGATGGGCGCGGTGACTGGCTGTTTGAAGCCCGCTCACCGTTGATGGATACCTGGAGCGTCGAGGGCGTGCGGGTGTGGGAGGATACCGATAACGATGTGGGAGGTGAAAAACCCTGTTACGCCGACCCTCCGCAGGTGGAAAACAGCTATGACCGACTGGTTTTTGACCAGGGGTATAACACGGATGATACCGATGCCGCCTGGGCAAGGTTTAAAGCAGGCACGCCGCCGGCGGTACAAATTGCTTTCAAGTACAGCCTGATCGGCAACGATGACCGCTTTATGTGGGGCGTCTGGGCAGACCAGGGGGTGGATCAGCCGCAATGGTATGACTATAATGACCATTTCACTTATGAAGAAGCCGGCTCACCCTTCCGCTCCAACCGCTATTACCCCATTAAATTGATTGCCGAAGTGGACAATACCTGTCGCTGGACGTATGGTTTTGAACCCACCGGCGATGAACCCTGCTTGTGTGCGGGAGGAAAAACCACCCCTACTGCCACTCCAACCGCTACTCCCCGCAAAACTGCCCCGCCGCCGCCCACCACCGAAGCACCGCAATATCCCGGTGATTTGGGCGGTTATGTGTTCAAGGATATGAACAAGAACTGCACTCGGGATGAGGGAGATGGCGGTTTTGGCGGGCTGACGGTTACCTTACGAAAGGGGGATTGTCCTGGCGGGGCGGTTGTAGCCACCACCACAACCGGCGCGTGGGGACGCTATTTCTTCTCTGCAATCCAGCCGGGGCGGTATTGTGTGATCCCCTCTGATCCTGGCGTGCCGCTCACACCCAGAAATGCCACCGTGCGCGTGCGCAGCGGAATGACGGTGGATAATATTAATTTCGGTTATTGCCCCTAAGGGAACCAAAGCAAATTTTGTTAATCCGGATCATTACAAAATGATACACAATAAATTTGTAAAATTATATCTACCCACTCAATAAAGTAATCGGACTGGTAGTTCCACCTGGTGGAACTGCCAGTCTTTTTTTGTATGGATAGAAACAAAGATTGTATCTGTATCATTCCATGTCTCGGTAAAAAACCCGCAGATGGCATGAGATTTACTCACCATAAATTTAATGCTGGCTTATTTCTTGGATTAATAGGTAAAATATTGGGGTGATAACTTTCCAAATATAAAGGTGAAAAAATCGGATATACTGCAGGATCATCTCAGCTGATCGTGTCTGAAAACCTACCAAATCATTGACCGAGGTAAATATGGATATTGATTTGAATAGTATTGTAAAAACAGGAATGATGCGGGAAGAATCGTTCTTGGTTGAGGAAACCCACACCGCCTCTCATTTGGGTAGTGGTAATTCGCGTGTCCTCGCTACGCCCTGGATGATTGCTTTTATGGAACGCACATGTCACCGCTTATTAGCGGAAAAGCTTCCCAGTGGTTATTCGAGCGTTGGCATTTTAGTCCATGTCCGCCATCTAGCCCCTTGTGCGGTAGGAAGTATGGTACGGGTACAGGCGGAAGTGATAGAAGTGAATGGGTTAAAAGTCTTGTTTAAAGTATCTGCCCACAACAACGACATACTCCTCGGGGATGGCACTCACGAGAGATTTGTCATCGACGAAAAACGATTCCTCAACAAAATCAAAGCCTCTTCTTGATATGAAGTTATTATTAGATGGTTGGGATTTAATCTATCATCCTCTTTCTCCGTCTGCCATTCACACGGTGGAATTATTGACTTCCATCCCCAACCATTTTCAGATATATCTTGCCATCCCCCAAGTTGCTCCCGATTGGCTGCTCGGATTAAATACCTTTCTGCCAATTTATCACGAATTAGAAAACAACCCCAAAGATCGACTCATCTGGCAACAATTGGTTTTACCAAAAATAATCCAAAAAACCAAAGCTTCGGTTTTACATCTCACCCACCCCTTTACGCCAATCCTGCGAGAGTTGCCCGTGGTCTTCAGCCCTGCCCAATATACCTTATCTCCAGTGTATCAACGGCGCTCCTTATTTTGGGAAAGGTTATTATACGCAACCGCCGCCGGTGGGATCGACCGCATGGATAGATTCTTGTTCCCCAATGATCTTCTTCCACCCTCTGATCATGACATCCCAATCGATAAAATTTACCGTTTACCCCCGCCAGCAATACCCTTCACATCATTTTCCCAACCGACCGATATCCCTGTTCCTTCCCAACCCTATTTTCTGTACATCGGAAACGGCGAAAAGGCGTTGCAATTCTCCCTTCTCAATGCCTGGAACAAAGTCAGTGCAACTCTAGGTGATGAAATCCATTTATGCATCCTTCCGAGCAACGAGGAGGAAAAATTATTGGTGGAACGATTCCAAAGTTCATCAACCATCCACCTAATTAATTTTCATGGATTAAACCCATTGACTATGGATGACTTGATTGCGCAGGCACAGGCATTCATCCAGCTCACTCCCGAGCCCTATTGGGGTGGTTTTGCCCGTCGCGCTCTTTTATCCGGAATCCCACTCATTGGGTTTGATTCTCCCAGCCTCGCCCAAATTGTTGGCGACGCAGGATACCTTGTGGAAGGCAATTCCAACCGTCTCCTCAGTGCCGCGATGATCACCGTGGTTGTAGAAGAAGAAATAAATCAAGCATTAAAAAATAAAGCAGCGTTGCGCCAAACACAATATCAAAACGCTGCTTTCTCTTCTCAAATTGAGAAAATCTATCAAGAAATCAGATAAAGCTATTTCCCGCGCAGCATTCGAGTTCCAAACAGACCTAACCCAATCCCGGCTAGCAGGATAACCGCGCCAAGGATACCTAATAATGGGGATTTACCGCTACCGCTAGGAGTTGGTGCTTCCGCTAATTTTTGCGTATTTTCTTGAGCGCCAAAATTCAAGTAGGTTTCATCTCCTGCAGCCAGTTTAATAGCTGCGCTGTTGACCGTGGTCGGGTTGTATCCTTCCGGTATGGCAACAGATACAGTATATTCCCCCTCGGGTAAGTCCTTAAAACAAATGGGGTCACTGCCTGCTTTCGTTTGGGTTGTCTCTGAGACCTTGCCCTGTTGTTCGGATAAGCTGACTGCGCCTCCACCAATCGCAGTTTCCGTCTCTTGCCTTTTTCCATCTCCATTGATGTCGTCATATAGCAAGACGCATATCACCCCTAATCCTGCTTTGGGCGTTGGGGTGGGTGTAATGGGAGTTGGCGTTGGGCTTGGTCCTACTGTCGGTGACACTATTGAAGGACCACCTAAGCCTAATAGTAACTTTTGACCAGCAGTGATGTTGTCGCCGGTGATGTTGTTTAATCCGCGCAACTCCTCAATCGACACCCCAGAAATGAGAGAAATACGAATAAGCGTATCGCCCGGTTGGACAATATAAATAATCCTCCCATCTGGGCCTGGTGTGGGGGTCGGGAAAGGGGTCAGCTGAAAAGATGGTGCCGCTTGAACCGGTGTGTTCCTGGCAACCACCGTTATCAAGACAACAATAAACAAGATTAACCACAATTTTCGATACATAGATAAGATTATATCATCCCTAACCGCTCAGAGAGTTTTTCTTCTCACTAAATTTACCAGCGCCGCAGCGGCGAGAATATTGAGCAAAATCGAGCAAATTAAATTAGCCGAAATTCCAAAATGATATAAGCGAGCGGCAAGCAATGCTCCCACAGCCCTACCAAGTGAGTGACTAGCGCCTGTAGAGGATAGCATTGTGGCTCGGCTTTGCGGCAGTAATTCGGACATAAGCGGAATACTGCTTACCAAAGTGAATTCAAAGGTGATATAAAAAAAGAATAATCCCAAAACCGCCCCATAGACTGAATGGCTGAGTAAAGGTAAACCAATACTTGCGAGGCTATTACAAAGAATGCCTAGAAAAACCGTGCGTGGTTTTCCCCAACGGTCCACAAAAGTGGCAACCAGAAATTCCCCAACCAGTTCGGAAACACCGATCACCGCAGTAGCTGCTCCTAATGCAGCAATTTTGAGCTGGAAGGTATTTTCCAGCCAAACCCCAAAAACCAGATTGATCACCTCATTGGCTGCGCTGACGCTTAATCCAATCAATAGCCCATTCAATGCAAGTGTTGAAGTCACCACCTGAAGGACAGAATGCCGCTCATTTTGTGAGCGAATCTTTCTCGTGCCATCAGAGGGGAGGATTTTAACAATGCCTAATATAATCAAAAAACACAGACCGATAAATAGCGGGAAGGGCGCCATCCAACCATTTTTACTGATGATCAAACCAACCAAAGGAACTCCAAACAAAAAAGAAAATGACCACCCCAATTCCAACAATGCCATAATGCGGCCCCGTTCATGGTATAGAACTTGATCGCCTACAAAAGCCAATAAAGATGGATCGAAAATGTATTTCCCGACCATGGTCAGGAGTAGAGCAGCGCAAAACATTACATAAGTCGGCCACAGTACTACCAAACCCGCTCCTATGATAAACAGCCCACATCCCAAAAGCATCGCCGTTTTGCGCCCATGCGAATCACCCACACTTGCAAAGATGGGAACAATCGCGCCTAAGCTTGCCCGCGCCGTCATGAGTATCGATAATTGCTCCAGGGTGACGCCCAATCCAGCTTGAAAAACACCTAAAAATGGATAAACCATCCGATACATCGTGTTGAACATGGTTCGAGCGATGGTAAAAAAGATCAAATGAGGAACCGAGATGGGTAATTGTTTGTTATTCATACCATTCCAAAACAGGATGGGGCATAATCACCTTCAGATAACCCGCTTCCATTGACTTGAATTATAACCGCTTGCATCATGTCATTTGCTTGAAATATCCCTAAAGGTTTGACTTCTCAAATTTGCAAAACATCCGTGCTATAATCTTTTTAATCACAGTTGGTCTGAATATTGCATGACTTGATATTTATGAAATCGAAAAACAACCCTGCAAAAAATAAAAATCCCCAAGCCAAAAAAGTCCCCATCACAAAGAAAAATCCATCTGCTGGGATTTCGATGCGCTGGTTACGCCGATTCTTTCCCAAAAAGAAATTTGCACCACCCACAAAATCAGCTAAGTCAACAAAACCGACCGCTAAACCTTCCAAGGTATCCTCCGGCGGGTTATCCTTCAACCGCAAACTGGATATCCTTGGTGTGGTGCTTGCATTAAGTGGTTTCCTATTGATTTTAAGTATGGCTTCTTTAACCCAAGGAGGGTTGACCACTCAATTCACAGATTTTCTCTCCCGTTATTTTGGCTTGGGAAAAATCCTTCTTCCACTGGCGTTTCTATTTATTGGTATCTGGTTGATTATTCGCAACTTTGAAAATATTCCACGCCTCTCCCTAGAACGGGGAATTGGCATTGTACTTCTATATTTAAATTTATTGGGGGATTTCCATTACCTCTTTTTAATATTCTCCAATGCCCCTCCTGAAGAATGGATCTCTCGGGTTAACGCAGGCGGGAAAATTGGCGCCGCCCTATTCTCACTGCTCAATAACAGTTTCGGAATGATCGGCAGTGGGATTGTTCTAATAGCGTGGTTTGTAATCAGTCTTATCATGACCTTTGATTTACAAATTGTCGATATCATCCACGCTATTCAACGAATGAATGACAAACTGCAATCGGTTATCGAGCGGTTTTTCAACGAGCGCACGGTTCACCCTCAACCACCACCCCCCAGTTTTTCACCACTGCCATCCAAAACTAACCTCTCGTCGGGGGTACAACCAAAACCATCATCACCCCCTCCGAATATAAATCCATCACCATTACCCACCATAACCCCAACTGTAAAAATACAGGAGAATTTACCAGTCTGGCAATGTCCAAACCCGGAAACGATCCTCGAAGCCGGCGTTCCTGCAGCCAATACGAGTGATATCGAGCAACATCGTGCGCGAATCATCGAAGAAACCTTGCAATCATTTGGGGCTCCAGCTCATATCGTTGAGATCCATCGCGGACCAGTCATCACGCAATTTGGCGTGGAACCAGATTTTGTCGAATCACGCAGTGGCAAGACGCGTGTACGAGTGGGAAAAATCGCTTCTTTGGCAGATGATCTTGCCCTTGCCCTCTCAGCCCGCACCGTACGCATTCAAGCACCTGTTCCTGGCAAAGGCTATGTCGGAATAGAAGTACCGAATGAACAACCCGCCACAGTCACCTTGCGGGATGTCATTGAGAGTAAAGCTTTCCAAGGATTACAGTCTCCATTGCGTTTTGCACTTGGTCAGGATGTAGCGGGGAACGCGGTCGCGGTTGATCTTGCAGCAATGCCGCACCTGCTCATCGCTGGGACAACTGGTTCCGGTAAATCAGTATGTGTAAACTCCATTATCAGTTGCCTGCTCATCCATAACACCCCCGATCAATTACGCCTCATTATGGTAGATCCAAAACGGGTCGAATTGTCCAATTACAATGGCATTCCGCATCTCCTTGCCCCAGTGGTCGTGGACCTCAATCGTATTGTCGGCGTTTTACAATGGATCACTCGCGAAATGGATCAGCGGTATCACAAACTTGCTCAAGCTGGCGTTCGGAATATCAGCGAATACAACGCCCGGATCAAATCCTCCAATGAACAACCAATGCCTTTTTTGGTCGTTATCATTGATGAATTAGCCGATTTAATGATGTTAGCGCCTGAAGAAACAGAACGCAATCTCACCCGTCTGGCACAATTAGCGCGCGCCACAGGCATTCATTTGGTTATCGCCACTCAGCGACCTTCCGTGGATGTCGTCACCGGTTTAATTAAAGCCAATTTTCCTGCACGGGTTGCCTTTGCCGTTGCCTCCGGCATCGATAGCCGGGTTATTCTTGATCAACCCGGTGCGGAACGGTTACTGGGCCGGGGCGATATGCTCTTTCAAGCCCCTGATGCCCCTGCACCTATTCGTTTACAAGGGACTTATGTATCCGATATCGAAATTCAACGGTTAGTGGAATTTTGGCAAGCTCAAACAATGACCAATCCCGCACCAACCTCTGTTCCGAGTGAGCTCTCTGCAGCCACCTCCCCAGCCCTGCCCCTTAAGCAAATCCCCTTATGGGAGGATATGAAAGAACAAGAAGAGCAAGATCCGTTACTCAAAGAAGCGATTGATCTATCACGACGTCAGGGGCGTGCATCGATTTCGATGTTACAAAGGCGTTTACGAATCGGATACACCCGGGCAGCCCGCTTAGTGGACATCATGGAAGAAAAAGGGATTGTTGGTCCTCCCCAACCCGGCAGCGGAACAAGAGAAATTTTAGATTATGGGGATGCTGCTCCGCCTGTTGACGATGGTTAATCCAAGTTTATGAATAAAACTCCTTCTTAGCCCCATTTTTGGTTTCGCCCGTATTCAATGTTATAATCGTTTCGTTTTGATACAATAACACGATTAGGTTTTAATAAGATATTTATCGGTTTATATATGAAAAAATCTTCGCTGACTAGGTTTGTCTTTGGGCTATTCGGCCTATTTTTGTTAGGCGGAATCTTATATCAACTTCCCCCAATTCACGAGCGTTTAGCTTGGCGTATCGATGAGGTAAAAGTTCTCGTTAAAGGATTTCTATCACCTCCAGAAAAGGTCGCCTTTGCACCCGCTCAACAACAAATCGAGGCGATCGTCAGCGCAACATTAAATTCACTGAATACAGTCACACCGACCCTCACCTTGACCCCATCTCCAACCCAGGTTGGGACTCCTTTACCTACTGCCACCGCGACACCGATCCCAACCCCGCTCCCCGATAAGATCGCGTTAAAAGGGGTACGATACATGAACCAACATGGGTTATGGAATTATTGTGCACCAGCTAACCTGGCAATGGCGTTATCCTATTGGGGTTGGCAAGGCGACCGGCTGGATACCGGAAAATGGTTAAAGCCATACGACAAAGATAAAAACGTTATGCCCTACGAAATGGAAGCGTATGTCAAAGAACAAACGAAATTATCTGCTGTCGTGCGCGTGGGCGGCAACATTGATTTGATCAAAATTTTTCTATCGAATGGCTTCCCGGTTCTGGTCGAAAAAGGCGCCTGGATCCGCGATATCAGCGGCGTAAAAAGTTGGATGGGACATTACGTGGTAGTCACCGGCTACGATGAAGAACGAAAGGTGCTGATCACCCAAGATTCGTACTTTACCCCCGATTTTGAGGTCTCCTACGATAATTTCCTGCGCGGTTGGCGATCTTTCAATTACACATATATTATTATCTACCCGCCCGAGAAGGAAACGACGGTCAAAACTATCCTCGGTGACAATTGGGACGAAAAAGCGAACTATCTCAACGCAGCCCAACTCGCTTCTGATGAAATTTTTAAAACCGAAGGAGTGGATCAATTCTTTGCCTGGTATAACCGCGGCACAAATCTAAAAGAATTGCAGGATTATGCCGGTGCAGCGCAAGCTTACGATGAAGCTTTTAAGATATACAACACCCTCCCAGAAGATCGCACCGTTCGCCCTTACCGCATCCTGTGGTATGAAACGGGACCTTATTTCGCTTATTTTTACGTTGGCAGATATTACGATGTGCTTAATCTCGCTAACACCGCCATCAACGCCGCGCTGGATGAACCAGCCCTTGAAGAAAGTTTTTACTGGCGTGCCATGGCAAAGAATGCACTCGGTGACCGGGACGGTGCCATCGCTGATTTTCGTGAATCGTTGAAGTACCACCCAAATTTTGAACCCACCCTCTATCAGCTCAATTTGATGGGTGTACAACCTTAATGGTTATCAGACTTCGCTTCTTCCCACAACACATCTAACTCTTCCATCGTCATCTGATTGAGCGATTTTCCTCTTTTGCGAGCTTCTCTTTCCATATATCGAAACCGGTTTGCAAACCGTTCATTCGCTGTGCGCAGGGCACTTTCTGCATCAATCCCAAACCATCTCGCCACATTCACTAATGAAAACAGCAAATCGCCAAACTCTTCCATTTTGGATTGATCGTCTGTCACCTGTGAAAGCTCTACCAATTCCTCATTGACTTTTTGCAAGACCCCGTCCAAATCTTTCCAATCGAAGCCAACCCGGGCTGCTCGCTGTTGGTATTGCTCCGCTTGATTTAAAGCTGGTAAATAACGTGGAATGCTGTCCAATAAACCCTTGTCTGCCTTGCCATTATTCACCCTCTCCGTCGCCTTTATCGCCTCCCAATTCCGCAACACCTCTCCACTACCGGAAACATTCAAGTTACCAAACACATGCGGATGCCGGCTGACAATCTTGTGATGGACAGTCCGTAATACATCCGTTAAATCAAATTCACCCTCTTCATGGGCAATTTGGGCATGCATCAGCACTTGTAATAGTAAATCGCCCAATTCTTCCTTTATGGAATTGGTATCCCCTTTGTCCAGTGCATCCAGTAATTCATATGTTTCCTCTAATAAATGGGGGCGCAAAGAGGCATGAGTTTGCTCTCGATCCCAAGGGCATCCTTCCGGAGCACGCAAATGAGCGATTACCTCTTGAAATGCTTCAAACGAGGCTGGCTTATCTAACGCCGGCAAATACAGAGATGACATCCAGTCAATCTGAGAGCTGTGATCAATTTCATATAAATAACAATTTTCGATAGATTGTTGCTTTGTACCGGCATAATGCACTAAACTCACCTCGTGTTCCGCTGGATATACCTCCATCAATGTCAGTTTTACATCCGCGGCAACTTGGCGGGAATAGAGTTGGGCAATAATTGCGGGATAATGAGGTGGAAAAAGCGGATAATGGGTAGCAGCTAATTCTAATGCATCAGTGATGGTCAATCCAGGTAGAGGATCTAATTTCAGTGCCGTAAATAGCGGTTCTAAAAAACTAATCCCTTCGATTACTCGCACACTCATCCCTTCTTGCTGTGCTCTATTTATAATCAAGGGTGTGGTTGCCTCTGCTACAAAGGGATGGCCTGGCACAGCATAATGGACTCCCTGCGATCTCTTGCCAAGCTCGATCACTTTGTCCACGATAGTCTGATATACATAAGAAAAATCGCCCGCCTTTTGATAAATATCATCGAAGGAATGAACCTGTAAATGAGCGGGAAATCCCGCGACAGCCGGATGACGATTTGTGCGCAGGTATACTTCGGTAACTTTTTCTAATTCTTGCCAGGCTTCCTGGGTTAAAAGACGAGATTCTCCAGGACCCAACCCCAAAATGGTGATTTGATATTTCTCCATATTCATAAGTTTGTTTATACCATATAAAAGATAAACCTGTTTAAATCGCATGAGATTTAACAAATTTACGATTGGATTAATCCCGCTATCTCAATTTTGGGATCTCTCCAATCGTAAATAATTCGACAAAGAGAAGAAACGATTAACGTTTTGTGTAAGTTGGCGCCTTGCGGGCTCGTTTCAGACCAGGTTTCTTGCGTTCCTTAATACGAGCATCCCTTGTAAGAAGGTCTCCCTTACGCAGGATTGTCTTGTAATCGGGATTCATCTTGAGTAATGCCCGTGCCAGTCCTAATTGAACCGCGCTAGTTTGTCCTGTAACTCCACCACCTTTTACCAACACGGTAATATCAAGGCTACTTTGATTTTCTCCAGTGGTTCTTAGCGGAGCTAGAATTGCTTCCACATCCCCTAAACGAGTAAAATATTGCTCAACGGGTTTATCATTCACGATGAACTTACCAGATCCATTCATGATCCGTACCCGTGCCGTACTTTCTTTTCGTCTACCAATGCCTTCGTAATAATTGTCCATACGTTTTACTCCTTATGCCACAGGTTTGGGTTTCTGAGCTTCATGTGGATGATCGGGTCCAGCATAAACTTTCAGATTTTTTATTAATTTGCGACCTAAACGATTATGTGGCAACATACCCCAAACCGCGCTCCGAATTACCCGATCTGGATGTTTGATAAGCTGCTGTTTAAGGCTGATCGCCTTCAATCCACCAGGATAGTTCGAATGGCGGTAATAAAATTTCTCGGTTAATTTATTTCCCGTCACTCTAATTCGCTCTGCATTGACCACAACGACAAAATCACCCACTTCTACACCAGGAGTGAAATTTGGCTTATGCTTACCCAATAAAAGACGGGCAATTTTTGTGGCAAGGCGACCCAAATATTGGTCATTCGCATCCACTAGAACCCATTCTTGTTTGAGTTCATTTGCTTTCGGATAATATGTCTTTTCCACAGTATTCCTCTCCACATTCAATTCTAACTATCACGTTAGTTATTTTACAAAACATTCTTTTCCTTACTCTATTCTTGCAGATTCGCCATAATTTACTTTCACTAAAGTCAGTCCATGCGCTGGTGCTAAAGACTGATTAGAAAGCTTTCTGGTGTTATTCAGGGCTTGCTCAAACTCTGCAATGGTCATGCTTCCTTGACCAACCCGAATCATTTGGGCAACAATTCGTCGTACCATGTGATACAGAAAAGCATTGGCCTGGATTTCAAAATGCAATCCCTGAATATCGATATCTTCCCATTGGCTCCAATTCGCCGAAAAAACATTCCTGATCGTATTACCATCCGCTTTTAAAGATCTGCCAAAACTTCCAAAATCATGTTCCCCAATCAACAATTGGGCACAGTATTGCAGTGATTGGAAATCAGGAGCAGGCCAGACTCGCCAGGCATAGCGTTCATATAACGGGTGTCGCTGAGGAGAACAGTAAATTCGATAGCGGTACTGCCGCCAAAGGGCTTGGTAACGCGGATGAAAATCTTTGTCACAGTGCTCCACAGCTAAAACGGCTACATCAGCAGGTAAATTGGCATTGAGTGCCGATTGTAATTCCCAAAGTGTATGCGTCCAATTCAATTGAAACGCAATTACCTGTCCGCTTGCATGAACACCCGTATCCGTCCTGCCTGCAAACAGGATCGTCTTATCCTGCCATCCAATTTTCGCTAACGCCGTTTCAACTACTGCCTGAACGGTAATACAACCTGATCCTTTTTTCTGGCGTTGGAAACCAGCGTATCGGTTGCCATCATATGCAAGAATAGCTTTGTAATGTGCCATAAATCACCGTGAAAGTTGAGATGATTTAAAAACCCGCTCAACTCCCCAGTGATCCATTTACTCTTCGACTAATTCTAAAACGACCAGTTCTGCTGCATCGCCTAGGCGAGGCCCTAATTTCACAATGCGGGTATACCCACCCGGACGGTTTTCAAAGCGTGGTGCAATATCGTCAAATAGCTTTTGCACCGTTGTGGCATCACCAATGCGAGCAGCAGCCAGCCGACGGGCGTTTACCTCAACAATTGGCTCCCCTTTCGAACCGCGCTTTGCCAATGTAATTAGTTTTTCTGCCTGGTTGCGTACCGCTACTGCTTTCGCTCGCGTGGTTTTGATCCGTCCATAAGCAAATAGTTGCTTCACCAAATTGCGTCGCAATGAATTTCTTTGGTCTTTCGATCTGCCTAATTTTTTTCCAACAATTTTATGTCGCATTGTACCTACTCCGCTGGTGGTTCTTCATTATCTCGGAGATAGCCTTTCTCACGCATTTTTTGGCGTAATTCATCCAGGCTCTTCTCTCCAAAATTCCGGATAGACATTACCGCTTCGTCGCCTTTTTCCAATAATTCCAGCACCTCACCGACTGTGGTAATACCGGTTCGTTTCAATGAATTGAATACTCTCACCGAAAGATCGAGATTCTCGATAGGAGTTTCAATCATCTCACTGGTGAGTCGTCCGCTTTCATCCAATTCTTCTTTGAATATGGTGAGCGATTCCTCACTTATGCCGGCTAGATGGCGCAATTGATCAATTAATAATTTCGCCGATGCGCTTAATGCTGATTCAGGCCCGATTGTTCCATCCGTCCATATTTCTATGATAAGACTATCATAATTCGTACTTTGCCCTACCCGAGCACTGCCAACTTTCCAATTCACCCGTTTCACCGGACTATAGATGGCATCCACAGGTAATTCGCCAATGGGTAGTTTTCCACTTCGATCATCCGCAGGCGAATATCCTCGTCCTCGTTCGACCGTCATCTCGATTTCCAATTCAGTTTTGCTATCGTCAACGGTAAACAGATATAAATCTGGGTTGACAATTTCGACTTCAGGTGGAGCGATGATATCTGCTGCCGTAACTGCACCGGCACCTTTTACTTCAAGGTGCAACCGGGCTGTATCGATGTCATGCAGACGCATTCGTAATTGTTTAATATTCAGCATGATGCGGATTACATCTTCCCGGACACCGGGGATATCGCTGAACTCATGCTGAATATCCGAAATGCGAATAGACGTTACTGCAGCTCCTTCTAGCGAGGAGAGCAAAACCCTCCGCAATGCATTCCCTAAAGTGATGCCATAACCGCGTTCCAATGGGCTGATTACAAACTTCCCATAGTTACGGGCTTCTGCCTCACGTTCAATCTTTGGAGTGACCAAACTATTATAGCCAATCACGGTTCACCTCATCTCCACACCCTGACGTTCGTAATGGTTTTATCTCTTTCTGATCCATGACTCCGCTTATTCCAATCCACTTATCGTGAATAATATTCAACGATGAGCTGTTCTTGTAAATTCCCGTCAATTTCTGAGCGCTCGGGCAATCGTGTCACACTTCCACTAAGTGTTTTAATGTCACGCGTTAGCCATGGAGATACTGCCTTCGATTCCGCCAATGCGGGAAGATCTTTGAAGTAAGTGAGATCCTTTGATCCTTCACGCACCGCCACTGTATCTCCCACATTCAGATTCATCGAAGGAATATCCACTCTTCTGCCATTCACCGTAAAATGACCATGGGTAACCAATAAACGCGCATGTGCCCGGCTCTCTGCAAATCCTAAGCGGTAGATGATATTATCTAAACGCGTCTCTAAAATTTGCAGCAGGTTGAAGCCTGTTAACCCTCTCCGCTGGAGAGCAGCTTCATAATAGCGCCGGAATTGTCGTTCGAGGATCCCATAAACGCGCCGAGCTTTCTGCTTTGCACGTAACTGACGGTTATAATCCGATTCTCTTTTTCGTTTAAACTGCGAGCTTTTGCCGTGCTGGCCTGGTGCATAGCCGCGCCGGTCAAAAGCACACTTCGCTGTCATGCACCGTTCGCCTTTCAAGAATAGCTTTTCACCTTCCCGACGGCATAATTTACATACTGCATCACGATATTTCGCCATATCGATCTAACCTTTTCCTTCCATATTTTATTCTATCAACCTTACACGCGGCGCTTCTTCGGCGGTCGGCAGCCATTGTGCGGCACTGGTGTCACATCTGCAATCGACAGGATTTTCAATCCTAAAGATTGCACTGCTCGGATTGCTGATTCTCTGCCGGGACCAGGTCCCTTGACGATCAAGTGCACTTCCTGCAAACCCATTCCTTGGGCTGCTTTTAAAGCTTGTTCCGCTGCAAGTCGGGCTGCAAAAGGAGTACTCTTGCGTGAACCCTTAAATCCTGCCGAACCAGAACTACCCCAAGCAACCGTGTTACCATTCAAATCCGTTACCGTTACAATGGTATTGTTGAAGGTTGCCAAGATATGCACCGCGCCGGTAGCGATCGTTCGCTTAATTTTCTTAGCGCTTTTTCTTCTTGTACTACGCACTGTTTGAGCCATAATACCTCACTTTATTTCTCATCATTTCCTCAAATCTCTCCATAACAGCCTTGGTGGTTGGGACAGCCGCTGGGTGGAAGGAACCCATCCAACCCGCCAATCTATTACGGAAATTATTTCTTCTTTGCTCCACGTCGTCGTCCGCGTCCTGCCACCGTCTTGCGTGGTCCTTTCCGCGTGCGGGCATTCGTCCGGGTCCTTTGACCCCTTACTGGCAAATTACGGCGATGCCGCAGCCCGCGATAACTGCCAATTTCGATTAGCCGCTTGATATTCATCTGGACTTCACGACGCAGGTCGCCTTCAACTTTATAATTTTGCGCAATATAATCGCGTAATAAAGCAACCTCGGCATCCGTCAAATCTTTCACCCTTGTGTCAGGGTTGATATTGGTGGCGCGTAAAATTGCTTGGGAACGGGGTTTGCCAATCCCATAGATATATGTCAAGCCAATCTCCACGCGCTTGTTTCGGGGTAAGTCAACGCCTTCAATACGTGCCATTTTTCACTATCCCTGTCTTTGTTTATGCTTTGGATTTTGACATATTACATACAAAATGCCTTTTCGTTTTACAACTTTGCATTTTGCACAACGTCTCTTGATTGATGATGACACTTTCATATCATTTCTCCTTTATTCTCAATCGGCATCCCATTCCAATGCTGATCAGCCGAAGTTTTGATTATATCTTTACTCATTTTTTTCGTCTAGGTTTTCTTTACCTATGTCATCCTTATTTTTACCAATAGTATTGATCAAATCAAGGCACGGTCAAGATGTAAGGTCCATTTTCCGTGATCGCAACCGTATGCTCATAGTGGGCAGTTAAGCTTCCATCTGCAGAAGCGACTGTCCATTGATCAGCTAAAACTTTTGTCCGTTCTGTGCCAACCAAAACCATTGGTTCTAATGCAATCACCATTCCTACTTTTAAGGGTATTCCCCTTCCGGGTGTCCCATAATTGGGCACCTGGGGACCTTCCCACATGGAGCGACCTACACCATGTCCAGTATATTCCCTGGTCAGATAATAACCCTGACCTTCCACATATTTTTGGATAGCAGCTCCCACATCACCAACTCGGTTTCCTTCACGTAAGTGATCAATACCTATCTCTAATGCTTTATAGGTAACCTCAATCAGTCTTTGCGCTTCAACCGATATCTCACCTACGCCAACGGTAAAAGCAGCGTCTCCAACAAAGCCCTCAAATGTTGCTCCGCAATCCACCGAAACGATATCACCTTCCTGTAAACGACGTTTTCCAGGTATTCCGTGCACCAATTCATCATTGATACTAATCGTCGTCGTAGCAGGATAAGGATAAGCGCCCATCACTCCCAGAAAAGTCGGTTTTGCTCCATGCTTACGGATCACTTCCGTTGCAATCTCATCCAGCTCAGCAGTGGTTATACCCGGGCGGATTGCTTCTCGAACTGCCTGCAAGGCAAGCGCATTGATCCGGCCCGCTTCGCGCATCACAGCGATCTCCGCTGGACTTTTGAGAATGATCGATCGTTCCCAACTCATTGCAATCTACTTTCTGTCTAAAACCTGCATGATATCTGCGCTAATTTTCTCAATCGATTGATTTCCATCGATTTCTACTAAAAGACCTTTGCGCTGATAATATTCGATCAATGGTTGGGTCTGTTGATGATACACCTTTATCCGTTGCCGTACGGTCTCGACCTTATCATCATCCCTTTGGTAAAGTTCAGAGCCATCAATATCACAAATTCCCGGCACCTTGGGTGGATTATACAGAATGTGATAAACATGCCCTTGTGCCCGGCAGATCCATCTTCCACTCAAACGTTCTATCAGCACCTCATCAGCCACAGAGATGTAGATAACACTTTCAACACGAGCGTTAAATTCAGTGAGCATTTGCTCTAAGGCATCAGCCTGTTGAGGTGTGCGTGGAAAGCCATCCAATATCGCACCATTTATGCAATCCGGCTGAGAAAGCCGTTCTTTAATCATTTTGATGGTTATTTCATCAGGTACTAATTGGCCAGCTTTAATGTAGCTATCAGCCAGTTTGCCCAACTCCGTCTGATTTTTTAAATTCTCTCGGAAAATATCTCCTGAGGAAATATGAGGCAAACCCAATTTTTCATTGATAATTTGGGCTTGGGTTCCTTTGCCAGCTCCTGGAGCTCCGAGTAAGATAATAAAGCGTGCCATTATTCCCTTCTCTGATCAACGAATCAACATTGCATCATCATAACCGTGCAATTTCAATTCTGCTTCGATATTGAAGAACAGATCTCTTACTACACCGACCACAATCAACAACCCAGCCGATGAGATCAATAGCGGATTGGTGCTCGTTCCAAATTTAACCACTAAGCTGATCAGCCATGGCAAAATTGCTACTATACCCAAGAAAAGTGCACCTGGTAACGTGATTCTGCGAAGAACCTTCATCAGGTATTTTTGGGTTGGTGCACCACGACTGACACCAGGGATTTGTGCGCCAACCTTTTTCAAATTTTCACCATAATTTTGCTGCGAGAACAAAACATCGGTGTAAAAGAAGGTAAACGCCACAACCATAATGAAATAGAGAATATAATAGCCAGCGCTCCCGCCCCCAAATAGATTTTGGATCCCTTTTGCAATGTTTGCAACCCAGGCGGTCTTGGCGCCTAAAAAGAAACTGGCGATAATTGCCGGGAAGGTCAATAATGACTGGGCAAATATCAGCGGGATCATTCCTGCCATATTCACCATCAATGGTAACGTACCTTTGACTGGCATCGACATCCGATTACCAACTCGTCTGCCAGGGTACATCACCGGTACATTACGCCGTCCTTGTTGTACAACCACGATCGCAAACACAATCAAAGTGAGCATCACGATCATAAAAATCAGGTTGAACCAACGATGTTGTTCATCCGCCATCAAGCGCAGGAAATTTTGCGGTATCTGAGAGACAATACCTGAAAAGATGATGATGGATAGCCCTTGATTACGAATGCCATATTCAGAAATTAACTCACCGAGCCAGATGGCAAACATTGTACCGGCAGTCATACTGATGATGATGGTTAGAGAGGGCAAAAGCGAAGACCCACTAAAACCAAAGTTTTTAATGATCTGAGTTCCTGCGAAATTGGAAAACAGGTTGATCTGCCCGATTGCTTGCAGAGCCGCCATTGGGACAGCCAACAGATAGGTCCATTTCTCCATCCATTTTTGTCCCTCACGCGGATTCTCTTCCATCCTTTTCTGCAGGGCAGGGATGATCGGCACCAATAATTGCAGGATAATCTGTGCGGTAATATAAGGGTAAACACCCATCGCCATCACAGAAAATTGCGATACGGTTCCTCCAGAGAGCAAATCAAGGAGGCTCACTAATGTTCCACCGGCAGTGCCACCGGACATAATGCTTGCAATAGCTTGCCGGTCCACACCCGGAACCGGTACATGCGCCACTAATCGAAAAATGGCGAGAATACCCAACGTAAAAAGCAATTTGCGACGGATATCGTGAGCTGACCAAAGATAGCGCCAAGCTGACCGTTTCATAAAGCGGGCTCCTTTTGTTGACCTAGAATAAATTCATCAGGCAGCATCTCTTTACGATTCCAATATTTCAACACTACCACCAGCTGCTTCAATCTTCGATTGCGCACCTTTCGTTACACGATGAGCTTTCACTTTTAATGCAACATTCAAATCTCCTCGCCCCAGAATCACCACCGGTTTGCGAGGATCGCGTAATAAACGTGCTTCGATTAATGTTTGTGGGGTCACTTCACTGCCAGCTTCGAAGGATTTTAATTGGTCTAAATTAACTTCATTAAACTCCACTCGATTTATCGGTGTGAAGCCTTTACCACGAATAAACGGTAGTCGCCGAAAGAATGGTAAGTTTCCGCCTTGATGGTACAAACGCGTACCGCCACCAGAACGAGCTCCCTGTCCTTTCGTGCCGCGGCCAGCAGTCTTCCCTTGGCCAGCCGAAATACCTCGCCCAACTCGTTTCCGATCTTTCTTCGATCCTTCTTGAGGTTTTAAATCATGCAGTTTCATATTCATTCTTCCACTTCAACCAAATGAATTACTTTCGCAATCATCCCGCGCAAAGCTGCGCTATCAACATGCTCAACGGTTTGGTTGAGCTTTTTCAAACCCAATGCCCGGATCGTATCCTTTTGACGCTGCGGGTATCCGATTGCACTTCTTTTCAATGTGATTCGTATCGTTTTGACATTTTCAGAAGTATTCTCAGGCATTTTTCCTCCGATCCCAGAAAGGAGTTACTTCGGCAACATTCTTACCACGCCGGGCAGCTTCTTCTTTTGGATCCTTCAAATGGTCTAATGCGACCATTGTGGCTTTCACAACATTTAACAAGTTACTACTGCCAAGCGATTTGGTGAGGATATCCGAAACACCAGCGGCTTCCAATACTGCGCGAACCCCGCCTCCAGCGATAACTCCAGTTCCACGTGAAGCTGGTTTGAGCAATACTTGGGCTCCACCAACTTTTCCAATAATCTCATGGGGTATAGTGGTATCGTATAGAGCGACTTTGTGCATGTTCTTGCGTCCGCGTTCTACGGCTTTTCGCATCGCATCCTGCACAGCGTTTGCCTTTCCTATTCCTATGCCAACCTGACCACGGTTATCTCCAACCACAACGGTTACCCGAAAGGAAAAGCGGCGCCCGCCCTTTACTACTTTCGCCACTCGAGCGATTTCCACAATCCGTTCGTCAAATTCTTGTTCAAACTCAATATAATCGGTCATAATTTTCTCCATCCAGCGCGTTGTATATTATGGAGCTTAAAACTCCAAACCACCTTCACGCGCTCCGTCCGCTAATGCTTTTACTCGTCCGATGTAGCGATAACCACCGCGATCAAAGACCACTTTTTGGATACCATTTGCCTTTGCACGTTTTGCAACCGCCAAACCTACCAAACGAGCTTGTTCCGATTTCTTCAGCCCTTGCATTTGATCTCGTAATTCATGATCAATGCTCGAAGCAGCTGCTAAAGTACGCCCAACGGTGTCGTCAATGACCTGGGCATAAATCTCAGCAACACTGCGGAAGACATTCAAGCGCGGACGTTCAGGCGTTCCGGAGACAGTCTTGCGCACATGCATATGTCTGCGTATTCGTTTTTCAGCTCTAGATTTGTTCGTACTCATAACACTACACCTTACCTGCTTTTCCAGCTTTTCGCCGGATGGTTTCATCTATATATCGAATACCCTTGCCTTTATATGGTTCGGGCGGTCGGACACTACGAATATTCGCTGCAATCTGCCCAACGAACTGCTTATCGAAGCCTTTTACTTTAATTTGTCGAGTTTTCGCATCTACTTCAAAAGCAATTCCTTCAGGCGGTTCCATTCTCACTGGATGCGAATATCCGACATACAATACTAATGTATTTCCATCCATTTCAGCTCGGTAACCCACACCGTTGACTTCCAACACCCTTTCAAAGCCTGCACTAACCCCAGTCACCATATTCTGGATGAGGGCTCGTGTCATCCCGTGCAGAGCCCGGTGATGGTTTTCATCTGAAGGTCGCTTCACTAATATCTGCCCTTCTTCATACGAAACCATCATATCCGCCGGAAAGGTATGCTGTAGTTCACCCTTGGGACCTTTGACATGAATCGAGGATCCTTTGATATCTACCTCGACACCTTTTGGTACAACTACTGGCATACGACCTATACGTGACACTCTTTCATACCTCCTTACAAGCTGTTTTCTGATTCGTTTTGATTATCATTCGAATTAATCCAGCTTGTTGTTGATTTACCATACTTTGCAAATCACTTCTCCGCCGACTCCCAGTTGACGGGCGCGTTTTCCTGTCATCACCCCTTTTGGAGTGGATAGGATGGCAACACCAATCCCGGACAAGACCCACGGGATCTCTCCCTTTCCGGTATAAACTCGGCGTCCTGGTCGGCTCACTCGTTCCAACCCACTGATAACGGGGCGGCGATTACGTCGCTCACCAACATATTTAAGCTGGATGCGCAATACCTTTTGAGCGCCGCTTTTGCCTTCCACTACTTCATAATTGCTGATGTAGCCTTCTTCATGCAATATCTTTGCAATAGCAACTTTCAGCTTTGAGCTCGGCAATGCCACCGTTGGGTGTCCAGCCATGATCGCATTGCGGATGCGAGTTAGCATATCTGCTATCGGATCATTAACACTCATATTTCACCTCTCCATCCGTCTACCACGATGACTTGACTACGCCGGGGATTTTGCCCTGCAATGCTAGTTCGCGGAAGCAAATCCGGCACAACCCAAAACGTCGGTAATAGCCTCGTGGGCGGCCACAAATTTTACAGCGATTGCGTACACGATTAGGGTACTTGCGTCTTGTTTCTCGAATAATCATTGATTTTTTCGCCATCGTTTACCCATCCTTCTTAAAGGGCATTCCCAAAAGTTTTAGTAACTGTCTGCCTTCTTCATCGGTGCGCGCCGAGGTGATAATGCTAATCTCGAGTCCGCGTAGTTTATCGATCTTATCGTAATCAATCTCGGGGAATACCAATTGCTCCCGCAATCCTAATGTATAGTTACCCCGTCCATCAAATGCGTCCGTAGGTACTCCTCTAAAATCGCGCACACGTGGCAACGCAATATTAATAAGCCGATCCAGAAAATCCCACATGCGTTCTCCCCGCAAGGTCACCTTGACACCAATCGCTCTTCCTTCTCGTAACTTGAAGTTGGCGATACTTTTCCGCGCTTTCGTGACAATCGGTTTCTGCCCGGTTATTTTAGTAATATCTTCTACCGCAGCTTCTAAAGCTTTTGGATTATCTAAAGCTTCACCAACGCCAACATTTACCACTACTTTTTTAACCTTGGGAATTTGCATTACATTGTCAAGGTTTAAAGTTTTCAGTAGAGCTGGCGCTACTTCTTTTTGGTATCTTTCTCTCATATGATTCATAACTTACTCCCAATTACCCTTAGTCAATCCACGCCTGGCAATGCTTGCACACACGATGGACTTCTTCGCCTTCGCGTTGAAATCCTACCCGGGTGGGTTTGTCACACTTTGGGCAAACCAACATGACATTCGAAACATGAATCGGGCTTTCAAATTCCACAATTCCGGGGGTAATATTTCGCCCTTGCGACTCAACGGGGCGCTGATGCTTCTTGCGAATATTTATTCCTTGCACAACCACCCGATGGGTATCAGGCAAAACTTTAATTACCTCACCGCGTTTACCGCGGTCTACCTCCCGACCCGAAATCACTTCGACTTTATCGCCTTTTCTAATTTTCACCTTCACGGCTGATACTCCTTCTTTTCCCATTCTCACAAAACCTCTGGTGCAAGTGAGACGATTTTCATGAAGCCTTTTTCACGGAGTTCACGCGCAACCGGGCCAAAGATGCGTGTCCCTTTTGGATTTTTTCCATCGGTATCCAGAATGACAGCCGCATTGTCATCAAAGCGGATATAGGATCCATCCTCGCGCCGCCATTGTTTGGCACAACGCACGACAACCGCTTTGACAATTTCACTCTTTTTTACCGCTCCGTGCGGTGAAGCAGATTTCACGGTTGCAACAACCACATCACCCACCGCGCCATAGCGCCGAGTGGAGCCGCCCATGATATGAATAACCAACAACTCGCGGGCGCCACTATTATCTGCAACTTTTAAACGGGTCTCTTGCTGGATCATACGGCCATCTCCTTCACGCTTTCCGATTTTTCCGACCCGATTTCATGGCGAAGGATTTTTTCCACAACCCAATGTTTATTGCGCGAGATTGGCTTGCTTTCCACAACGACGACCTGGTCACCAATTTGACAATTTAACTCGTCGTGAGCCATAATCCGTTTACTGCTACGCACCACTTTTTTGTAAAGCCGATGAACATAGGTGCGGCTGACTTCGACAACCACAGTCTTATCCATCTTATTACTCTTTACAACCCCGGTCATTCTTCGTCTTGTATTCATTTAGCACCTTCCTTCACCGCTAATTGGCGTTCTCGTTGAACGGTCAGGAAGCGGGCGATCAAACGCCGAGTTTGTTTTAGCCGAGTATAATCAGGTAAATTTCCCATTGCCATCTGAAAGCGAAAATTCATTAACTCTTTGCGAGCTTCATCAATTTTCGTTTTCAACTCCTGATCAGATAACGCTCGAATTTCCTCTAGCTTCATGCTTCGCCTCCTGCTCTCTCATAACGGCCTACGATCTTCGTCTTTATCGAGAATTTATATTGAGCAAGTTTTAAAGCTTCCAATGCCACTTCCTCAGGTAAACCACCGCCTACCTCGAACATGATTCGTCCCGGTTTGACGACAGCTACCCAATATTCCACATTCCCTTTCCCTTTACCCATCCGCGTTTCAGCAGGCTTTTGGGTATAAGGTTTATCCGGGAAAATCCGAATCCAAATTTTTCCACGGCGGCGCATTGCACGAACGATAGCACGACGGGCGGCTTCGATCTGGCGGGCAGTTACCCACCCTGGTTCTAAAGCTTGCAGCCCGAAATCCCCGAAGGTAACTTCTGCACCTCGGTAGGCTTTCCCTTTCATGCGACCGCGCATTTGCTTGCGCCATTTAACACGCTTTGGCATCAACATAATTGCACCCTCATCATAATCATCTTTTCGTCCAGCGTATTCGTTCCAAAACGCATCTTACGCCAGAACGTATTTTTATTCACTAACATATACTCCCTCGGTTGCCTCAACTGTTTCTTCAGTCTCAAGTTGTGCTTCCCCGCGGTAAATCCACACTTTAACCCCTATAATTCCATAAGTGGTTAGCGCGGTGGTTTTCGCAAAATCAATATCAGCCCGCAATGTTTGACGGGGTACTTGACCTTCGCGCATATTTACCGAACGAGCCATTTCCGCACCGCTCAACCGTCCCCCAACTTCCACACGAATTCCCTGTGCACCCTGGCGCATGGCTTGCTGCATGGCTTTTTTCATTGCCCGTTGGTAGGATATACGCCGTTCCAGTTGTTCAGCAATCGTCGTTGCCACCAGATAAGCATCCAGGTCCGGGTATTTGATCTCCTTGATTTCGAGATCAATCTTCTTCCCCACCAATGCTTCCAATTCGGTGCGCATTTTCTTTACGCTTTCGCCCTTCCGCCCGATGAGAATTCCTGGTTTTGCGGTATTGACTACCACTTTAACTTTCCCAGGGAATCTCTCGATATCGATGCGCGAGACACCCGCTCGAGGCGCTTCATTGCGGACAATTTCACGGATTTTAAAATCCTGGTGTAATTGGTCTACATATTCTTTCCCTTCTGCATACCAACGACCTTCCCAGGTTTTGTTGATTTTCAAACGAAAACCAATCGGATGTACTTTACGACCCATAACCTTCTCCTTGTAGGATTACTCCGTCTCGCGCAGAACAACAGTGATATGCGAACTGCGACGTAACCAGGGTTTAAATCGCCCACGCGCTCCAAATTTACGCCATTTTCGAGTCGGAGCTTCGTTGGCATAGATTTGATAAATGACTAAATCATTGCGATTGGCGCCAAAATTTTGTTCTGCATTCGCAACCGCTGAATCGATTAGTTTCAACAATGGGGTAGCAGCCGCTTGAGGAGCAAACTGAAGGATATTTTGCGCCTCCACAGCCCGTTTACCCCGCACCAGATCGACTAACAATCTCACTTTCTGTGCAGAATACGGAACGTAACTTGCATGAGCACGAATATCTACATTCATAGCGATTAACCTTTCTTCGCCTTCTTCTCAGCCACATGCCCGCGAAACGTTCGGGTTGGGGCGAATTCTCCTAATTTATGCCCGACCATGTTCTCGGTAATGTATATTGGAACATGTCGCCGTCCATCATGTACCGCAATCGTATGCCCCACCATCTGGGGGAAAATTGTGCTATCGCGGCTCCAGGTTCGGATAACTTTCTTTTCGCCCTTTTCGTTCATCGCCTCAATTCGGCTGAGCAGTTTTGGATCAACAAACGGACCTTTCTTTAATGATCGTCCCATTACTTCATCTCCATAACGTTCTAAATCCGGTTTCGACTTCCATCATCATCTGCTTAGCGGTTTTTCTTGCTGCGCGGTCTGACAATGTACTTGTCAGTTGTCTTATTGCGTCGAGTTTTATAACCACGGGTCGGTTTGCCCCACGGGCTCTTCGGACCGGGCATACCCACCGGTTGTCGTCCTTCTCCTCCACCATGTGGATGGTCGCGTGGGCTCATTGCGGTTCCTCGTACTGTTGGTCGAATTCCCATATGACGCTTTCGTCCGGCTTTTCCCAGTTTGACATTACTGTGGTCAATATTCCCGACTTGTCCAATCGTAGCATAACACTTTTGCAACACCAAACGCACTTCTCCAGAAGGCAAGCGGATTTGTGCATAATCGCCTTCTTTTGCTAATAATTGCGCGGCACTTCCTGCTGAGCGAACTAACTGCCCACCCTTGCCAACTTTTAGCTCAATATTATGAACTAATGTTCCTACAGGAATATTTGAAATTGGCAAGCTATTGCCCGGCCGGATCTCTGCCTGTGGACCCGAAAGGACCGTGTCGCCGACTTTTAAGTCTAAGGGAGCAACAATGTAGCGCTTCTCCCCATCGGCATAATTGAGCAATGCTAAGCGGGCTGTACGATTGGGGTCATACTCAATTGCAGCAACACGTGCTGGGATACCAATTTTATCGCGCTTGAAATCTACGATGCGGATAAAG
>DAOTVW010000039.1:0-31702 GCA_034436035.1 Anaerolineales bacterium | reverse complement strand
ATCGGGAAAATCATTCGAGCGGGTAAAATATCCTCCCATCGATTTGGAACAATGGCTTCCATAATGAAGCAATCTTCTTTATCCCTCAGCGATGTCGAACAAGCCATGTTAAATGGCGAAATGGGTCAAGCCATGCAAAAAGCGATGGAAATTATCGTTGGTTTGGGGAGAATTTATCAAGCCAATCGGCTAATACCCATCACATCGGTCCAGGTCGCGGGGGTCAGCTATGACAATCTCGGTGATGCGGGTCTTGATTTTCTTGAAGCGCTTGCTCAAGACGGCGCAAAATGTCAAGTGCCGGCAACCTTGAACCCCGCCGGGATGGATCTGCAAGACTGGAAAAAGTTGGGCATCCCTCCCGAATTTGCCGCGAAGCAGCTGCGGGTGATTGATGCTTACACAAAATTAGGGGTAACCAGCACCTGCACTTGCACCCCGTATCTGGTTGGCAATACACCCAAATTCCATGAGCATATCGCCTGGTCAGAAAGCAGCGCTGTTTGTTATGCCAATTCCATACTTGGTGCATACACCAATCGGGAAGGTGGTCCCTCTGCCTTAGCTGCCGCGTTGACCGGTCGAACCGCCGAGTACGGCTTTCACCTTGACGAAAACCGCGCTCCCACTGTCACGGTTCAACTTGACGTTTCGCTGCCAGATGGAGAATTTCGCACCCACCTGTTTGGTGTGTTGGGTAAACTAATCGGCGAAAAGATTACCCAAGCCGGGAAAAAAGAAATTCCTCTCATTGAAGGGCTGCCTCATGCAAGTCTCGAAGAATGGAAATCTTTTTCTGCCAGCATTGCAACCTATGGCGGTTTAGCCTTATTCCATATCGCCGAGATAACCCCCGAAGCCAAACAATTTCCCCGCCCCAAGCAAACCATCACCATCACGGAAAGGGAATTGCAGGAAGCCCTGCAAGGACTTCAACCCGCTTTAGAATCAGAGATTGATTTTATGAGTCTTGGTTGTCCGCACCTCTCGCTTGACGAAATCCGTCACATTGCTGAATTGGTGCAAGGCAAACAAGTGACGTTGGAGTTCTGGCTGACCACAGCCAGAGAAACCAAGAATTTAGCCGACCAACTTGGTTACAGCAAGGTCATCGAGGAAAGTGGCATAAAATTTGCGGTCGATACCTGCTGTGTGGTTGCCCCGCTAAAAAATCGCTTTCATGCCATGCTGACCGATTCGGCTAAAGCCTGTTTTTACGCGAAATCCAAGAACAACCTGGATGCAGGTTTATACTCCATCGAACAAGTCATCCAGGCTGCGACCAAAAAGAGGCACAGCGAGCAATGATCCTGCAGGGACGTTCAATTTACCCAGGTAAAGCACATGGAACGACTTTAGTCTGCCGCCAAATGATTTCGTTCTTTGGCGGGATCGATGCCGACACGGGCATTATCGTGCAGAAAGACCATGATCGAAAAGGGGAATCCATCGCCCAGAAAATATTGATCTTTCCCAGCGGCAGTGGCTCCACCGTCGGCTCCTACACCCTGTATCGGTTGAAACAAAATGGGCTTGCCCCGCTCGCGATCATCAACCGGGAATGCGAACCGATTACCGCTGTAGGCTGCATCATTGCTGAAATCCCCTGTGTGGATCAAATCCCCATCGAGCAAATTGCGGATGGGGTTGAAATCGATGTAGATGGAGAAAATGGCATCATTGAAATCCAATAGAAAACCGCTCATGAAAAACCTTATCATCCTCAGCTGTATTCTTTTGAACATTCTCGCCTGCCGTCTGATGCCCGTTTACCCAAGTGCAACGGAAAATACACCAAAACAAACTTCCACTTTACCCGATCCTTCGATCACTCGAATCAGCCATCCCACCCCAACCGACTCATCTGTCATTACGCCAAGCCCAACACCTCCCCTATCCGACCAAACCCCACAATGTTCCGACCTCGTGTTTCGTATTTTGCCACCGCTCGAATTCGTAAAAGATCTCTTTGAACACCATGCCAAAGGTACATTCTTGATCTTGCATATTGAGGCGATCAACCAAACCAACCAAGTCATTCCTATTTTCAGTGAAGATTATCACCTTCATTATTTTGTCAATGGAGAAGAATTTGACACAATCCCCCATGCGGCAGCGACGAATTATCTATACATCCGCCGTGGCGAAAACTTTTATCAAGACAAAATTCCAACCAATATCGCCTGGCACACCTATCTCGCTTTCGATGTCGATCCGAAACTGGCGAACTGGCAGCTGATCATCAAACCTGGCAGTAAATTTCAATGGAACAACTGTGAATATGTCTTGAACCAAAATGGAAGTTAGGGTGTTGGCCGCCAGACCGCATCGAATTCATTTGAGGGAAAACTGGTAATTTGCTGTCGCCCAGCGCCATTTGCAGAACTGAGATAAATATCATGGTTAACCCCATCTGGCCAGCTTTCAAAGATCAACCATAATCCATCCGGGGAAAAAGTCGCTTCGCGCACTGGTATTGGTCCAAAATCAAATTGCGATTCCACCACTTTGCCTTCCACAAACGCTGCGCTAGCCAGGCGGGGAATTCCACCTGCCAATGGAACCTGAGTGAATACGATATTGGAACCAATTACAGACCAGACCGGTGAGGAGTCAATATTGGAGCCGCTCAAGGTTACCCGTCTGGATTCGCTTCCGTCCGCGTTCATGACCCAAATATCCGTCGGTCCAAGCTTGCGGGATACATACACAATGCGCTTGCCATCCGCTGACCAGGCTGCTTGATAATCTACGCCATAGGGTTCAGAAAGCATGTGGACTTCAAATGTAGTCAAATCCATGCGATAGATACGTGGTCGGTGCACAATCCGCAACGAAGTAAATAGGATCGAATTTCCATCGGGAGCCCAAGCCGGGTCAAAATCACCGCCCGGTACACTTGGTAGAGGAACGATGTTTGTGCCATCGACATTGATGATGAACATCCCGGCTGATGGATAAAGCTCGCGGTTGTTCATGCAAGGCGAAATGAACACGATGCGCGTTCCATCAGGGGAGAAATCGGGTTGACAAGCTCCTTCAGCCAGATCGGTCACTTGAAACAAAGCCTTGCCATCTAAGTTCATTAAGTAAATTTGGGTTGTGCCGTTCATATCCGACGCAAAGGCAATCTGTCCTACACCTCCACCCATCGGCGTTGCTGTTGGGTTCTGAACGAGCAGCGGTCTTGTGCTGCTTACCGTTGGTCGAATATCCCTTGTTGCGGTTGGTTTTTGCTGTTCGTTAAGCGGAGTAGCCGTTTTTGTCACCGAAGGTAAAATTGCCAAGATATTAGCGCTTTGCGTGGAACGGTATTGTGCGGATGGCTCAGATGGCTGCACAATCTGGGCATCTTTTACGGGAGTATTGAACAAAGAAGAAAATGCCCACCACCCCACCGAAATCATTATCAGCAGCAATCCTAAACCAATTCCCACTTTAGGGAGTATATTCTTCTCGGATGGTTTAATTACAACCGATTCCAAATCCTTCTTAGGGTAACTCTGATACTTTTGCTCACCTTGGTCATCGGAAGGTGTCTGTTTTTCATCCGGAGATAAGTCAATTAACCCTCTATTACTATACGCACTATTTTGAATTTCTACTAAAGCATGTTTGAACTCATTGGCATTTGCGTAACGATCTTCTGGTTTCACTTCGAGTGATTTTTCGATGCACTTTGCAAAAGCATCCGATATTCGGGGATTCCGTTTCTTCAACGGTGTCAATTCCAATTGCCCCATCAACCGCGCCAGTCCATCCTCTGGGATCTTTCCGCTAACAGCTGCATACAAAGTTGCGCCCAACGAATAGATATCCGATCGGGGGTCGGTTCTCGCCGTCCCATATTGCTCTGGTGGGGAATAACCGGGGGTCATCGCCCGCGCAGCCGTTGTGGTTAGTTGATCTGCCTGGACTATTTTTGCCAGCCCAAAATCGACTAAATAAATTTCCCCGCTGGGCGTTATTTTGATATTGCCTGGCTTGATATCACGATGCACAATCGGATTGGTGCGTTCTCCCAGATAAATCAACGCATCACAAATGGCAATCCCAATCTGAATGGCTTCTGTTTCTGTTATCGTCCCTTGTTTTTCAATCCGCTGATGGAGATCTTCTCCCTCGATAAAATCCATCACCAGATATTGCCCTTGTCCATCAATGATGAAGTGATCCGTGACACGCGGCAGGTTTGGATGGCGCAAGCTGGCAAGGATCGTGGCTTCGCGTTGAAATTGACGGGCAAAGTCTTCGGTCGTGAATAAATTCTCTTTTATCGCAACCTCTACCCCCAGGTTTTCATCCAACGCCCGATAAATAGCCCCCATGCCCCCTTGTCCCAGGACTTCTATGATCCGATAACGCTGCAGAATCAGAGAGCCATTTTCAAGGGTCATATAAGGTTCTTTTACATAATCAATACTGCAATTAAATATCTAAGTTTCGCACTTCGCGAGCATGGGTTTGAATGAAACGTTTGCGCGGGGGTACTGCGGAACCCATTAGCATATCAAACGTACGGTCTGCTTCGGCGGCATCATCAATGGTCACGAGCAACAACGTGCGTCTCGCAGGATCCATGGTCGTTTCCCAAAGTTGAGTGGGATTCATTTCACCCAAGCCCTTGAAGCGGGAGATGACTGCTTTTTCGGCTGCATTGCCCAACTCTTGAAGAATCCGGTTTTTATCCGCATCACTGTAGGCATACATGGTTTGGTTTTTATGCACAATCCGATAGAGCGGCGGTTGGGCGATGTATAAATGGCCCTCTTCAATGAGTGGCTGCATATAGCGGAAGAAAAAGGTCAATAACAAAGTGCGGATATGCGAACCATCCACATCCGCATCGGTCATGATAATCACCCTTCCATACCGTAAACCGGATATATCAAAATTATCGCCAACGCCCATTCCCAACGCAGAGATGAGTGCTTTTACTTCGTTACTGGCAAGGATCTTGTCCAAACGCGCCCGCTCCGTATTCAAAATCTTACCCCGTAAAGGTAAGATCGCTTGAAAGTGCCGATCGCGTCCTTGCTTTGCACTGCCACCAGCTGAATCGCCCTCGACAATGAATAGCTCCGTTTTTTGCGGATCCCGTTCCGAGCAATCCGCTAATTTTCCCGGTAAGGTCAAACTCTCTAAAGCAGACTTGCGAATAACCAAATCGCGCGCTTTCCGAGCGGCATCCCGTGCTCTGGCAGACGTCAAACATTTCTGGACAATTGCCCTGCCGGCATTGGGGTTCTCCTCCAAAAATGCCCCAAATACATCCCCTACAATTTGCTGTACCAGAGTTTGGACTTCTGGATTCATTAACTTCACTTTGGTTTGGCTTTCGAATTGCGGATCGGGATGTTTGATGCTGATGATCGCAGTCAATCCTTCTCGGGTATCATCACCGCTAAAATTAGGATCTGATTCTTTCAACAGATTCGATCGGCGGGCATAATCGTTTATTGTGCGGGTAATCGCTGCCCGCAAACCGGTCAGGTGCGTCCCGCCATCAATGGTATTGATCGTATTGGCAAAGGAATAGACCGATTCGGCATAAGCATCCGTATATTGTATGGCTGCCTCAACCGTAATTCCATCCACCTCTTTCTCGACATGCACCACGGGATGATATGTCTCGCGGTTACGATTTAAATACCGCACAAATGAAGTAATTCCACCTTCAAAATAAAAGGTCATTTCCCGATCAATGCGTTCATCCAAGAAGTAAATTGTCACTCCTCTGGTGACAAATGCCATTTCCCGAAAGCGTTGAACCAATGTGTCAAAGCGGAAATCCAGGTCGCCTTTGAAAATTTCTTCGTCATAGCGAAAAGTGGTTTTTGTTCCCGTGTCGGATGGATCCACTTTTCCGATCACCGTTACCGGCCCGGTGGGATAGCCGCGTTCATAGCGCTGAAAGTGTATTTTCCCCTCACGGCGAACTTCCACTTCACACCAGGCAGAAAGTGCATTCACGGCTGAAACACCTACACCATGTAAACCGCCGGAGACTTTATAACCCCCGCCGCCAAATTTGCCACCCGCATGCAACACCGTCATCACTACCTCTAACGCCGGTTTTTTCATCTGCGGATGAATATCTACCGGTATTCCCCGACCATTATCGGTGACTGTCACGCTTCGATCAGGATGGATGATTACCTCAATCCGGTCACAAGCGCCAGCCAATGCTTCATCGATTGAATTATCAACGACTTCATAAATCAGATGATGGAGAGCCTTGATGTCTGTACCGCCGACATACATCCCAGGCCGGCGACGAACGGCCTCCAAGCCTTCCAACACCTGAATATCTTTTGCATTATACGAATCCGTACTACCTTTTACCACAATACCTCCGATATTTTATTCACATACACCCATCATTAAGAAATGGACGCTACCTTAATCTGCGCAAGCATCCCCTCCACCCATTGGGTGGCATCGCGATAATAAACAAATGTCGCAGCCAACAATCCACTGGTTACAAAACCATGCCCAGCAATACCGATCACCATTAGCCAGGATGTTTCTTTAGGCAATCGCCAGATGATATCTAATCCTTGATTAATTACCAAAACCAGTAAGAACAACAATGTCGTTGTCGGAAAGGTAAAGCGCGTTAATCGAACACTCTGCTTGATAGAATTCCACATATTGGTTTGATTTGCAAATATCCCATGCGGGGAAAATAGCAATGGAAAAAGCAACCAGACTAATACACCCAAAATGAGCAGGATCGCAAATTGGCTAATCGAGATATTGCTCAAGGCAAAAACGGAAATCAGACAGCTGCTTGGTAAGGAAATCATAGCAATCAGTGCAGTCCAAAACACGGTCAAAAGGATGACCTGAATAATCCGCCCTAGCCAACGCCGAATGAGATCACCCCAATCTAAGCGGCCCTCCAAAGTTGCCTGAGCGACGGCATGAAAATAAATCGTACCGCCGATGATACCCACCAGGGTTAACCCTGCCCAGGCCAGAAAAACGACGAAAACAGAATTCGCTTGCAGTTCAAGTGGTTTTCCAAAGGGAGTATCAATGGGTTGCATGCCAGCCATCAAACTAAAAATACCCACCGGATATGTGCGCAGCAACGCAAATAAATTAATCCGCTCTGCGGCGGTTTTCCAAAATTCCTCGCCTAAGCGCAGCAGATCTGTTTGACCGCTTCCAGAAATTTGCGCCATTGTCTGTAACATTTGATCAATTAAATGGCTGATTCGCCAATGCGGACCAAGCCAAAGGAATAAATCCAAACTTAATGGAAATAGGATCAAACCAACATGGTTTGCAATGGCATCAAATCCCTCTTTTAAGGATTTGATCAAATTTGGTGGTTTCAGTGGGTTTATTTTCTGTTCTTCACTCATACGAAAGAAATTGTACCATAGGGCGCATTCTATTGGGCAAGGTCATCAAATATCTCACCATTATTTATGGAATAACTTCTACTTTCTGGTATGATTAATATAATATCATCGGTCAGCCTGATGATTTTTAAGGGCTGTCCTTTACGATTAATCCTGGATCTTTTACCAAAAAACGTACTCAATCCTCATGGCATGAAATGACAGATTGAACCAATGGAGAGATGGCACAATGCCAATTGCAGAAATCATTACTATCGGTACAGAAATTCTATTAGGCGAAATTGACGATACCAATGCCACCTATCTTTCCCGGCGCTTGAATGCAATTGGTGTCGATGTTTATCGTAAAACTACCATCGGTGACAACATCCAACGTATTGCCGCACTCATTCAAGAAACCCTGACTCGCAGTGATATCATCATTTCCACGGGTGGGTTAGGCCCAACCGTTGATGATCCAACCCGCGCGGCAATCGCACTGGCGCTGGGTGTGGAGTTGCAATTTCATCCTGAACTGTGGGAACAAATCGAAGAACGTTTCCAACGCTACCATCGCCAACCATCGGAAAACAATCGTCGTCAAGCATTCCTGCCTGCTACAGCCATCCCCGTCGAAAATCCAGTCGGTACCGCACCCGCTTTTATAGTCCATCAGGAAGGGAAGACGATTGCCTGTTTACCGGGTGTACCACGGGAAATGGAATATATTATGGAGAATTCCATAATCCCATTCCTAAAAGCGACTTACCAGTTGCAAGGGGTGATTAAAACACGCACCCTTCACACTGCCGGCATGGGAGAATCGGTGATCGATTCGATCATTTCCGATTTAGAGACTCTCACCAATCCAACAGTTGGGCTGGCTGCCCATTCCGGACAAGTCGATATCCGCATTACAGTTAAAGCCGCAAGTGACGTTGAAGCAAAGGAGCTGATAAAGCCTATTGAAGAAGAAATTCGCAAACGCCTGAAGGAAAATATTTACGGCGCCGACGAAGAAACTTTAGAGCAAATCGCCCTAACGTCCCTGAAATCCCATCATTGGCGTTTGGTGGTTTTGGAGAACAATAGCGATGCCAATTTAACTCGGCGATTAAGTCCATTCAGCGATAGATTTATTGCAGGAGAAATATGCAGTGGCACATTATCGGAAGAGGAATTAATCGCAGCCACTGAACGATTCCGCGACTTTCACTCCGCTGAATGTGGTATAGGCATTGCGATAACTCCATACCAGCAAGCACAAAATATAACGATTTACTTAAGCACACCTCTCAATAAAGAGACCTACTCCCGTCCTTATGGCGGTCCACCTCAATATGCATCCATTTACGCAGGAAACCATGCTCTGGATATATTACGGAAAATATAGAAAGGAATAACCGTGGCAAAATCAGTCGATCTCCTATTAACCAATGCCATTGTATTGACAATGGATAATGAACTTCATCAATACGAACCTGGCGCAGTCGCTATCAGCGGCAATACGATTATCGCAGTCGGAGATGAAGCAGCGCTACGGGCGGAATACACTGCCAAAACCAACCACGATTGTCAAGGGAAAGTATTAATGCCCGGCTTAGTCAATGCCCATACCCATGTGCCAATGACACTTTTGCGCGGCTTGGCAGACGATTTACGGTTGGATGTCTGGTTATTGGGGTATATGATGCCCGTCGAGCGGGAATTTGTCTCACCGGATTTCGTGGAACTGGGGACGAAAATCGCTTGTGCCGAATTAATCCGTTCTGGTGTAACGAGTTTTGCCGATATGTATTATTTCGAAGAGCATGTAGCGAAAGCGACCGCTGAAGCTGGGTTGCGCGCCGTTTGTTCGCAAACCGTGATGAAATTTCCTGCCCCAGATGCACGGTTCTATGAAGAATCTCTAGCATTAGCGCGTGAGTTCATTCAAAACTGGAAAGATCACCCGCTTATCATCCCGTCGGTAGCACCTCATGCACCCTACACCTGTACCGATGAAATATTACAAGCCACTGCTGCTTTAGCGGTTGAATTCGATGTCCCATTACACACCCATCTCGCTGAAACCGCAAGTGAAGTAGAAAACTCCCGCGCCGAACACGGTATGCCCGTCATACCCTATGTGAAAAAACAAAACATTTTCGATGCAAAAGTGCTGGCTGCTCATTGCGTTCACATCGATGATGGTGAAATCAAAACGCTGCTACATCATCATGCTGGTGTTGCGCACAACCCTTCCTCGAACTTAAAATTAGCATCCGGATTTGCACCGGTACAAAAGATGCTGGATAGTGGATTAAATGTCGGCATTGGAACGGATGGTCCCGCTTCCAACAACGATTTAGATATGTTCGAAGAGATCCGTCTGGCTGCATTTATCGCAAAAGGATTTAGTGGTGATCCCACTGCGTTGCCCGCGACGAAGGCATTAAGCATGGCAACCCGATTAGGGGCAAATGCCATGCACATCGGACATTTGACCGGATCTATTGAGGTTGGGAAAAGGGCAGATTTAATCTTGATTGATCTCACCCCCTTACATAATACTCCCCGCTTTCGCCGTGACCCCCAAGGGATTTACGCTCAAATTGTTTATGCAAGCAACAAAAACGATGTAACCGATGTCATGGTGGATGGGAAATGGTTGATGCAAAACCACCAATTAACCACCCTGCAAGAAGAAGATTTACGCCTTGCTGCTCAGGAGCATGCAAAACATATCGATGCCTTCCTCATTCAAAGAGAAAAATCGATACTATCCAAATTGATCGCCATTGGCGGTGCGGCTGAAGGGGAAAGCTTTGAAGTGCAAGTCAAAGTCCAAATCACAGACCCCCAACCAATACTTGAAGCCATCCAAAGTGGACAGCTAGAAATTCTATATACTCGCCATTATCATGAATATGATACGTATTTCATCTTCCCCGATCCTGACCAGGGATATCTACGCTATCGCGAAGACGAATTAGTGGATGAAAAAGGGAATATCAGCAATGTCCGTTACCGTCTCACATTGCTAGGGAAAGCCCGCGAAGCTCGTTTTGATCAGGATGTGCTGCTTTCTCGCAGTCGCTTCATCGCCCCCGCCACCCATAGCCTGCGTTTCTATCGCGAATACTTCAAGCCAGTTCAAGAAGTCTCGATTACCAAAGACCGCCTTCGCTGGAGGGTTTTATATCGGGGTACTGAATTTTATATCAACCTCGATCACATCGAAGCGCCCGATCTCGGTTATTTCCTTGAAGTAAAAAGCCGAACTTGGAGCAAACGCGATGCGGAATACAAAGCAGAGATCGCAGCCAGTCTAATAAAGTCACTTGGTGCTTCCCCCGATCTCAATGTCACCAAAGATTATATTGAGATGATTTTTCCATCCTAACCATAAAAAGGCGAAGTGAGAAATAGACGTTTACAAAAAAAACATACACCTTCTTCAAGACAAAAAATCGTGAAGCATTTCAACGAAACGATGCTATGCCGAATAAGACAATTCTTAGCGATTTAGATTTTGCAGCAAAATTATGCCTGGAGAGCGGAAAATTGCTGCGTCAATTTTTCCAACATCACACCTTACAACCATCTCGCAAAGCAGACCGCTCACTGGTTACCGAGGCAGATGTTGCCGCAGATACCTTCATCCGCGATAGCATTCAAGCAGCCTATCCAGGAGATTTCATTATCAGTGAGGAACTTAACCCCACCCTCACTATCCCAACAACAAAGAATGGATGGATCATCGATCCTCTCGATGGAACAACCAACTTCGTCCTCGGGTTACCATATTGGGGGGTCTTGATCACAAAAGTTGAAGCAGGCTATCCCATCCTTTCCGCTCAATATTTTCCTGTTGTAGATGAGCTTTATCAGGTTGGGCATGGACACCCTCCAACCCTCAATGGGAACCCTATTCATGTGGAAAACGAAAACGAACCAGGATTTATCACCATTTTTTCCTGTTGTTCTCGAACCTTTCGTCAGTATCAGGTAGACATCCGTTACAAAACGCGCATATTCGGCAGCGCGGGTTATTCACTCGCCAGTGTGGCTAGGGGGATTGCCCGAGTTGCCTTTGAAGCAACCGCCAAGATTTGGGATCTTGCCGCTGCTTGGGTTTTAATTCCTTCCAGTGGCGGAGAGATCGGTGTATTACAAGGAGATGAACCCTTTCCAATCCAACCAAACATCCATTATCAATCAAAAAGTTATCCAGTATTAGCAGCTGCTTCGAAAATATGGTTTAATGAAGCCCTACAAAAGATCAAATCGAGAAATTAAGGAGGTATAGTTTATGGAATATCGTTTTTTAGGCAAATCAGGCTTAAAAGTATCCGCCTTATCACTGGGTGCCTGGGTTACTTTTGGGCATCAAATCGGTGAAGAGACAGCATTGGAATGTATGAAAGCCGCCTATGATGCTGGCGTAAATTTCTTTGATAATGCAGAAGTATACGCCAATGGACAGGCAGAGATTGTGATGGGCAATGTCATCAAAAAAGCAGGTTGGAAACGGTCAGACTTAGTCATCTCCACAAAACTCTTCTGGGGTGGTTCTGGGCCAAATGACAATGGCTTGTCCCGCAAACACATCATGGAAGGGATAAATGCCTCGTTAAAACGCTTGCAAATGGATTATGTTGACCTGATTTTCTGTCATCGTCCCGATTTATACACTCCCATCGAAGAAACGGTCTGGGCAATGAACTTAATCATTCAACAAGGGAAAGCGTTCTATTGGGGTACGAGTGAATGGAGCGCATCCCAAATCATGGAAGCCTATGGAGTAGCACGCCGAGAGCATCTCATCCCGCCCTTGATGGAACAACCAGAATACAACATGTTCCACCGCCAGCGGGTCGAAGTGGAATACGCGCCGCTGTACCGCTCCATTGGTCTGGGAACAACTGTTTGGAGTCCTCTCGCCAGCGGTTTGCTAACTGGTAAATATAACGAAGGGATACCAGAAGGTACTCGGATTTCCCTGCCTGGTTATGAGTGGTTACGCAAACGTTTTGAAGGGGAAGAATTCCAAAAGAAGGTTGACATCGTAAAGCAGTTAGCTGCCTTGTCGAAGGAATTGGGTTGTAGCTTACCCCAAATGGCTTTAGCCTGGTGTTTGAAGAATCCCAACGTAAGCACGGTTATCACCGGTGCGTCTCGTCCACAACAAGTGGTTGAAAACATGCAGGCAATCGAAGTTGCCAAACAGCTCACCGATGAAGTGATGGAAAAAATTGAGGGTATCTTAGGGAATAAACCCGAACCAGAAAAAGATTGGCGATAAAAATTATCTAATGAAATTGATTTCGCTCTATCCCAACTCTACCTCGGGGTTAGGAGGGCGAAATCAATTTCTTCTGTTTCAACTCAATTATGCTGGAGCGCTTGTTGTATCGTTTCGCTCATTTTCTTTGCACGCTGCCCAGCATCACCGATATAGTTTTCAACATTCATTAACTCATTAATTTCTTGTTCAGATAATGCCCTGCGAAAATATTCATTCTGCAATATCTTCTCAAGCAAAGGATTAGCTCTGCCATGCTTAATTTCCTGCCAGGCTTCCATAGAAAGACGACGTAGTTCCTCGTGCATTTCTTGACGATTGAAGCCCAATTTCCCGACTGCCATCATCAACCTTTCGGTCGCCGCAAAGGGTGCATAGATTTCCAGATTCCTTTTGATTACCTCAGGGTAAACTATCATACCTTTAAGTAATTTATTTGCGGTTGTCAGTAATTCATCACAAATTAAAAACATCTCCGGAAGCATCGTGCGCCGATTGGCAGAGTCATCCAGGGTATTCTCTAACAGGGAATGAGCAGCATTATCCCAAGCAAGACGCGGATATTGAGCTAACAATCGAGTTAAGGAATCTATTTTTTCCGCATTAATGGGATTACGCTTGAAGGGCATGGCAGATGACCCAACTTGTTTTTCATCAAATGGTTCCGACCATTCTCCAATCGGCATAGATTGTAGAAAGCGCCAATCCATCCCGAAACGATGCAGGGATGCTCCTAACCCCGCCAGTGCACTTGCCACACGGTAATCTTGTTTGCGGGGATAAACCTGGGTGACTACCTCAAAGAATGGTATGCCCAACTTGTCAGCTAACTTCTGTTGAAACTCCGCCAACTTGTCATCCCCGACCAATTCGCGATACGTCGCACTTGTACCTACCGCCCCGCGAAAGCCTTTCAAACGTAAATCGTGATCAATCCCTTCGAGAGCTTGATAGTCTTCTAGTAAATCTTGGCCATATTGCGCCAAACGGTAACCCAATGTAGTTGGTTCAGCAGGCTGAAGATGGGTAAACGCTAAGATGGGCAAATCGGCATATTGGGCAATCCGCTCTGAAAATAATTGCAACAGGTCAGCAAGGCTTTTCAGCACCAGTTGCAGTGACTGATGGATACGCAAAACGTCCGCATTATCTTTGATATCCATTGAGGTAGCGCCTAAATGGATAATCCCGCCGCCAATCGGGCATTGTTCTGCATACGCTTTAATCTCTGCCATCAAGTCATGATGAATCTCGGATTCGATTTCCAAAGAACGCCGTATATTAATTTGATCTGCGTGTTCTTGTAAATCTTGCACTTGCTCAATGGTAACAATACCGTACTCTGATTGAGTTTCCGCTAAGGTAACCCATAACATCCGCCACAGTTTGCGTTTATTCACCTCACCCCAAATCTGACGCATCGCCTTTGAGCCATAACGCCACGAAAAGGGAGAACGATAAGTAGAATCCAATTCTTCCATCATATAGTTTGAATTATACTTAACCCGAGGCAGTTTGTATAGCAAAACCGCTGTAATATAAATTAATATCAACAATTTTGCCATTTTCGGTTATCATACAACATAGATTATGACAGACGAGTGGAACAAGCCCGATTCAACAACAAAAGAACCTGCCGCAACAAATTATGGTACGGCTCAATTAAGAATTGGTTCAACGATAGCCAACCGCTATTTAATTGAGGGTATTTTGGGTATTGGAGGCATGGGAGCGGTTTATCGCGCCCGCGATCTACACTTCCCCAATGTTGTGAAACATGTAGCGGTTAAAGAAATGATTATCCAAACCCATGACCCCGCTATCCGCAATTCAATCATCCGTAATTTCGAAAGAGAAGCGGATTTATTGGCAACCTTAGATCATCCCGCTATTCCCCGCATCTTTGATTATTTTTCCGCCCAAGACCGTTCCTATCTCGTGATGGAACTCATCAACGGGAAGACACTCGAGGAACGGTTAAGAGATGATTTAGAAATTTCTCAAATCATTCAATGGGCAATCGAAATATGTGATGTTCTCCAATACTTGCATACGCATCAACCCGAGCCCATTATCTTCCGCGATATGAAACCGTCTAACGTGATGATCAACCAGTATAATCGGGTGATGCTGATTGATTTTGGAATCGCCAAACCATTTCGGGGAGAACAAAAGGGAACCATGATTGGAACAGAAGGATACTCCCCACCAGAACAGTATCGTGGCGAAGCCACCCACCTCGCAGATATCTATGCCCTCGGGGCAACCTTACATCATGTTCTCACCCGCAAAGACCCCCGCTTAGAGCCACCCTTTTCCTTCGGGGAGCGCCCGATTCGATATTACAATCCTAATGTATCAGCAGAGCTCGAAGCGGTGATTATCAAAGCCCTTCAATATAACCCGGAAGACCGTTTTACCAGCGCCTTGGAAATGAAAAGCGCTCTCGAAAACCTCCTTGCATCCCAAAGCCAAACTCAAGATATTGAGCCGAATCTCTCCACTATTTTTTCCACCGATGTCAGTCTGCTATGGAAATTTTCAACGCAGGATGAAATTCGTGGCAACCTCACCATATTTGAGCAGTCCGTTTTTTTCGGTTCATACGATCACAACCTTTATTGTGTAGATAAAAATAGTGGGGAATTGATCTGGCTCTACACCACCGATGGCGCAGTTGTCAGCCGTCCGGTTATTGTCGAAGGGAATGTTATCTTTGCTTCAGCTGATAACCGGGTGTATGTGCTCTATCATCGCAATGGGAAAATTAACTTTTCATATTACACCCAAGGTCCAATCTGGTCTTCACCTGTTTATGCTGCAGGACATATTTTTATTGGGTCGGATGATTGCAATCTGCACGCGATTAATCTCGTAACTGGCAATCCAAGTTGGAAGTTAGATGCCGGCTCGCCGGTTCGTTCCACTCCTTTTATTTTCGAAGATGGGATTTACTTTGGAAGTGAATATGGCGATTATTACTGTATTGATTTTCGCGGCACAATCCGTTGGCGCTTCAAGGCAAAAAAGGGTGTGACCGGTTCTTCCGTAGCCGAAAAGAATTCCGTTTATTTTGGATCACTCGATGCGAATGTCTATGCATTAGACGCCAAAACTGGATGGATGCTCTGGCGTACTCGATTAGGGAAAGCTACTATATCCACTCCATGCATTGATGGAGACTACTTATACATAGGCTCCACCGATGCGAATCTCTACTGTCTCGACACTCGCAATGGAAAAATTCTTTGGCAATATGAAGCCATGAATCAAGTAACCGGCTCTCCCATTATTCACCAAAACCGTGTCTATTTTGGTTCTGTAGATAGCTACGTCTATTGTCTGGATGGACTTACCGGGAACTTGATTTGGAAATATCAAACCGGTGGTGCAATTACCAGCACTCCGGTGATAAATGGCAACATACTTTATATTGGCTCTACCGATAAGCATCTATACGCATTACAAATCACCCCTTCTGGATAGGAAACCTTCAAAGTGAAATCGCTATTTAAACGTACCACACAAAAATCAAAGCCTGACATTTATGAACAACCATCCCAAACTGCCAGCAATCTCCTCGCATTGCAGTCAAAGTGGAATTTACCCCAATTTTCCTATGCGTTTGCCCAATCAGTGGGCATGCAACGAGATCATAATGAAGATGCCCTCATTGCTCTAGCAAGCGCTTTATCCTTACAAGATAGCGTGCGCCCCTTTGGGTTCTTTGCAATTGCCGATGGGATGGGGGGACATCTTCATGGTGAAATCGCCAGCAAACTGGCTATCGGCTCCATTACATCCACCATTACAGAACGGATATTAATCCCTTATATCAACCCCACTCGTCCAACGCCTCAAAACTCCCTCCAAAACATACTGAATGAAGCGCTATTAACCGCTCATCAGGAAGTCCTCCGTCACGCTACTGGTGGCGGCACCACCTTAACTGCCTGCTTAATCTTTGGCAGTTATTTAACCATTGCTCATGTCGGAGACAGCCGCGCATATTACATTGATATTGATGGAGCAATAAAACGTTATACTCGGGATCACTCTTTAGTTAATCGCCTGCTTGAGTTGGGTCAAATCAATGAAAAACAAGCCCTCAACCATCCTCAGCGTAATGTTCTTTATCGGGCGCTTGGACAAAATGAACCGTTAGAAGCGGATATTGGTTCGTTTCCAATCCCAGAGAGTGGTTATCTCCTCATTTGCTCTGATGGCTTATGGAGTGTTGTCCCCGATCCCTCCATAGCAGAAATTCTCCGTTCCAATACCAGCCTTCAATCCGCATGTAACGATCTGATTCAAGCAGCCAATCAAGCTGGTGGACCTGATAATATTTCAGTAATACTGGTAAAATTTAATGGATAGCATTTCTCCGCAATAATGGAGTGAAATATGTCATATACTGTCATCGTCCATATTACCAACGCCGATCCTGTGGTTGGGGAAATAGAGGAAATACCTTCTCCACAGGACAGTTTAATCATTCTAAATAATCCGCGCACCAAAGATGGGAAAGACTTGCCGTATCTCTCCAACGAAGCCATTCAAGGTATCTGGCCCGTGCATCGCATCAGTTTCATAGAAGTAATCTCTTCTGACCAGGAAGAAAACATTTTCGGTTTCGTAAGGGAATAATAAAATGGATGAAACTCGAATCAAAAACCGCCACATATTAGTAGTTGACGATGAAGAACGGATGGTACGGTTCATCCGCTTGAATCTGGAACATGATGGGTTCAAAGTGAGTGAAGCCTATCGTGGAATGCAGGCAATCGACAAAGTAAGAAGTTTACTGCCTGATTTAGTCCTTTTAGATGTCATGCTCCCAGATTTAGACGGATTTGAAGTCTTACGGATAATTCGAGAAACCAGCTCTGTGCCTGTGATTATGTTGACGGCAAAAGGAGAAGAAGACGATCGCGTCCGTGGTCTCGAATTAGGTGCGGATGATTACATCACCAAACCATTTAGCCCGCGCGAATTGGTCAGCCGCGTTCGAGCAGTATTACGCCGTACCGAAACGATGGCGCCATCCACTCATGGTGTGATTGAAGTAGATGACCGATTAAAATTGGATTTTGACCGCCATGAAATTTGGGTAGATGGTCAACTTGTCCAACTACGTCCCACAGAATATCGCTTGCTGTATCACTTAGTACAAAACGCCGGATGGGTGGTTACCCACGATCAACTCCTTTCGAAGGTGTGGGGGTATGAATATCGTGACGAGCCGCATTACGTACGTTTATATATAAATTACCTGCGCAAAAAAATCGAGAAAGATCCCGCTAATCCACAATACATCCTGACCGAACGGGGAATTGGGTACCGTTTTGTAGATTTCCGCCGCAAGCAAAGTGGGACAACCGCAAAAGAAGAGAATGGATAACCGATTCCAGGAGGAACAATGGCAAAACAACGTATTTTATTGGTAGATGATCATGAGGTTGTGCGATTGGGGTTGAAATCATTATTAGACCGACATCCTAATTTTGAGGTTGTGGCAGAAGCCAGCACCGCCAAAGAAGCATTGGAGCGCGTTGCATCTCATTCACCGGATGTGGTCGTCATGGATATCCGCTTACCCGGCGGTTCTGGCATCGAAGCATGTGAAGAAATTGCCGAAAAATATCCCAATACGCGTGTTATCATGCTTACGTCCTATGCGGAAGATGAAATGTTATTCTCCGCGATTAGGGCAGGAGCCTCTGGGTATGTACTGAAACAAATCGGTGGTGAAGATCTTGTGCGGGCAATTGAAGCGGTGGGCCGCGGCGAAGCGCTTTTAGACCCTGCCGTAACACAACGTATCTTCCAGGAAGTCCGTAAGGCAGCCAAAGAGGAGGAAGCTTCTGCTTTCTCAACCTTGACTCAGCAAGAACGACATGTGCTCCTGCTCGTTTCGGAGGGGAAAACAAACCGAGAAATTGCCAAAGCGCTCTTTTTAGGTGAAGGCACCGTGCGAAATTATGTCAGCAGTATATTATCTAAATTAGGAGTAAGCAATCGAGCGGAAGCTGCTGCTTATGCGGTGGAGCATAATTTGCGCGATTATCTATAGCCAGGGTCAGCCTTACAGGTTTTCGATTTGAAATAGCTGCTCCGCCTCTCATTACACATGGTCTTCAAGATATAATCCCCAATTTGCTCTGGTTATTGTTTCCGTTGCGAAAAGCGCTTCCTGGCAAATGCAGGTTGCGGATATGACCTTCCGATTATTAGACTTTCAAGGGTTTTGTACCACTTTTAGATAATTATCCACAGCCCATCCCTGAACAGTTTCGTCATAAGGTGCAACAAGGTGCCACCAGTGATAGCCGGAGGCATCTTGCGGACCATCATCCACCTTGAAAATTTCTCCTTCATAAGCGACGAACTCGATTTCGCCATCTAATCCTGGTTTTGAACGCAATCGTAAGCCATCCCCTTGTGTGCCAACAATTTCGACATAATCACCGAGAAAAATGGGTATTTCACTATTGGATGATGGTGTGCCACCGCCAGCATTTTGGGCTGCTGGAGTTGTTGTGTTTAGCGGTGTAGGTGTGAATGTCGGCGCAGCGATGATTTGTACAACCGCAGTCGGATAGATGGAGTTGCCCTCATTGCCAGGTAACCAAAGTAACCCAAACCCAACCACACAGAGCAAGCAGGCGAAAATCAAACCTCCAATGATTCCTGTTTTTATGGAAACCGACTGTTTGTTTCTCTGAGGCGTCCTCGATTCCATGCCTTCTCCTAGAGTAAAAAGAACGCCAATCCAAGCACCAAGTACACGGCTAGTAACTCCACCCCTTCGAACCAGTTTGATTCACCATCTTCTGAGACCAGCGCAGTGATAAGGACACCAGCAATTAAAGCCAATAATTCAAATTGATTGAAGATGAGAGTTAAAGGATGTCCAAGCCACAAACTAATAAAGATAAGAATTGGCGCAACAAACAACGCAATTTGTAGACTAGATGAGATGGCAATTTCCACACTCAACGTCATCCTGTTTTTATACGCCATTTGCACCGCTACCAAATGTTCAGCAACATTCCCGATAATGGGAATAAAGATTACACCGATAAAAAATTCGGATAACCCTAAACTTTCTACGATTGGTTCAATGGTTTGCACAAGGATTTCTGACATCGCTGCCACCCCAATTGTCGCAAACAACAAAATCATGATCGCTGTGTTCCTGGAATAAACTAGTTTATGGTTTTTCTCTTCCAATTGAGCAGGAATCTCTGTTTCTGTTGTCTTTGTCCAAAAACCAAATAGCAAATTGAGGATATAAAGAATAATCATGATGGTTGCCACTCCCAGGCTTAAAATCTCCACCTTAGGGCTGGGTTGTGGATTGATCACGCCGATATAATGACTTAACACAGAAGGAATGAGCAAGATCAGCACTGTTAAAACCAACATAATTGCGTTTCTACTGGCAGATCGGCGATCGAAATGTTGATCTTTATTCCGCACTCCCCCAACGAGCATCGCCATCCCCAATACCAGCAATAAATTTCCCAGGATTGATCCAGTCAAGGAAGCCTTGACCAGTTCCAATAATCCCTGGCGGATTGCTGCAATGGTGATGATTAATTCAGCGGCATTACCAAATGTAGCGTTTAAAAATCCTCCCCAACGTGGGCCGGCATAATGGGCTAATATCTCGGTTGCATCACCGATTAAGCCAGCCAGGGGAATAATCGCTAATGCGGAGAAACTAAATATCCACCCGGGATGCCAATGGAAAATCTCTCCTATAATTGCTAGGGGAAGAGCCAAGATCAAAAAGATAAGCGGTTGTTTCTGGATAAATTTCTTCATGGTAAAATCATAGTTGACTAGAGAGATTGTATCAGAAATGCCATCAACCGTCATCTTAAATAATCGCTATGAATTATTGGAACGTTTAGGCTCAGGGGGAATGGCGGTAGTTTATCGCGCCCATGATCAGATGTTGGATCGGGATGTTGCAATAAAAATTTTACGCGAGAAATTCTCCCCCGATGAAGCTTATCGCGAGCGATTCCGACAGGAAGCTCGGGCAGCTGCCAATCTCTCTCATCCTAACATCGTAACGATCCACGATTTTGGCTATGACCATGACCGCTTATTCATCGTCATGGAATATATTGCCGGAAAAGATTTGAAAACATTGCTGCAGCAACGTGGCCAGTTTTCTGTTCGCGAAACCATCGCATTAATGATCCAGGCTTGTGCCGGCGTGGGGTTTGCCCATCGCTCGGGGATCGTCCATTGTGATATCAAATCACAAAACTTTTTAATCACCCCCGATCAACGTCTTAAAGTCACTGATTTTGGGATTGCCCGGGCATTAGCGACAATCCAACCCGAGGAGAAAAGCGAAGTGGTTTGGGGGTCACCTCAATATTTCTCCCCAGAACAAGCGGCGGGGTTAGCTCCTTCCCCAGCGTCGGATGTTTATTCTTTAGGGGTCGTATGTTACGAAATGCTAACCGGGCAACTGCCCTTCAATGCAACCACTGCCGAAGAATTAGCACGCTGTCACCGTGAAGACCCACCACCGCCGCCAAGCCGCTATAATCCAGCAATTCCACCGACTCTGGAATTGGTCTTATTGAAAGTTTTATCCAAAGAACCCGCCGCGCGTTACCGCACCGCGGATCAATTCGGGCAAGTTTTGGTAACCGTTCAAGAGGAACTTTACCATTCCCCTACTCCGCTTCCGATAGAAACAAATCAGGATGAACTTACCCCAACTTTAGCCCTAGAACGAGAAATTCCAGTAGCTCCACTCGTGACGCCTCCGGGCGCTTATTCAGAAGGTGAAGCATATCCGGATCAAGCAATGTATCCTTCCAAATATGAGGAGGAAGATAACCCTTTGGCAATTGATTGGGTTACGGTTCTCTTGGGTTTATTAGCGGTACTGGCAATCGCAGGATTAGTTCCGCTTTGGATTTGGGTATACTACCTGTATCAGTAAATCAAAAATAATGTTACAAACTATAATTATGAAACACAGAAACGAACATTGCTCTTGTCAACGATGGATGGAACGGGTATCATACAGCAGGAATAATTAAAGCAAAATCACGGAATGACCCGTGATTTATCAAAAGAAATGATGAAGAGAAATCAATTAATCTACTTTAGACAAATTGCGAATACATTTCGCACACAACACCAGCTTCACTTTTCGGCCATTTTCGGTAAGGGTTACAACCTGCAAATTCGGCCGATAAGTCCGAGCGGTGGCTTTTTTAGACCATGGGCGATTTTGCCCAAAAGTCGTCTTTTTCCCGCAATGTGCACATTTAGCCATAAGATCACGTCCTTAAATTGGTTTGGAACTCAGTCCTTGATTAAGCGGTCAAATGATACCATAATTCCATTTGATCTGCAAGCTTTTACGAATTAAAGAGGTTCGGAATGACAAAAGAAGATCTGCCGTTAGGTTCTATACAAGTATCTCCCCGTGCCATAGCAACCATTGCATACCAAGCAGCTTTGCGTTCATACGGTGTCGTTGGTTTAGCCCATAAAAATTTCTTGAATGGTGTCAGCCACGCAATTGTCAAAGATCCCCAATATGGAATTGACGTCTCTTATGATGGTGTGGAAATCAACATTGATATCTACATCATCGTGGAATATGGAACCCGTATCGCGCAGGTGGCTTCGAGTGTTAAAGATACCGTCAGATATCAAGTCGAAAAAGCCATTGGATTACCTGTTTCAACCGTAAATGTCCATGTGCGTGGGTTACGGATTAGCGAGGAAGATTAGCGGTGGGGATTTGATTTAGAGGAGTACTATACATGGATTTTGAGCAAAACCAATCTGCCCATTCAATGGAAAAACAAGCGTTAGATGGTCAGGAACTAAAGAAATATATCGAAGCGGGACTAACTTGGTTGCGAACCAATCAACAAATTGTCAATTCCTTGAACGTTTTCCCCGTTCCAGATGGCGATACTGGCACCAACATGGTATTAACCATGCAAGCTGCTTACGACGAAATTGCGAACAATAACGAAACAAACTTTGGAAAAATCGTCCACTCGGTTGCCCATGGTGCCTTAATGGGAGCCAGAGGGAATTCTGGGGTGATCCTCTCCCAAATTTGGCGCGGTTTTGCCCGTGCTGTTGATAATATCAACGTATTAGATGCTGAATATTTGGTCAAAGGATTAGCAATGGCACGGGATACCGCTTATAAAGGCGTAGTTCGTCCGGTTGAAGGCACCATCCTGACCGTTGCTAAAGATGTCGCCACTGCTGCCCAAATTGCCTTCACCGAAAAAGCGGACATGAAATATATCCTCGAAAAAATTGTCACAGCAGCGAATGAATCGGTCGAAAGAACGCCCGAATTACTACCGGTTTTAAAAGAAGCGGGTGTAGTGGATTCGGGTGGAAAAGGTTTATTTTTTATTTTAGAAGGGATGCTGCGTTATGTTAAAGGTTTACCTTTGGAATCCCCAACCACAACTGTCCAACCTTTGGCTTCCATGAACCTCCAAAGAACCATGGAAACAATTGAGCCAGGACAAGATGTCGAAGTTGTAATCGATTTCCGCCCTTATGATAAATTCGATATCGAAGATTTCTACAACAACCTGGAGAAAATTGGCACATCCATCCAGCTTGGTGAAGGAGATGGAATATACAGGCTGCATATCCATGTTGCCGATGGCAGGCAATATGAACCCATCGAATATGTGAAAAAAGTGGGCGTTTTCACCAAAGTTGCAATGGAAAATTTAGCGGTTCAAATGGAACAAATTGAACTAAAAAGCTCTGGCAGCCAATTAACCCTCGCACGGGTGGAACCAGGGCAAATTGCCGCTGTAGCAGTAGTACCCGGGCCTGGGATTGCACGGGTTTTTGCCAGTTTGGGTGTAGCCGCCATTGTCCATGGCGGGCAAACCATGAACCCATCCACTCAAGAAATCCTTTCAGCATTTGAAAATTTACCCACCGATAAAATCGTTATCCTTCCCAATAATAAGAATATCATTCAGACCGCTGAAGCTGCGAGTACATTAACGGTAAAAAGAGTGTCAGTGATCCCAAGTCGCTCTGTGCCGCAAGGTTTAGCTGCAATGATGCGGTTAATCCCCCACGGTGATTTCGATGAAGTGGTCAAAGAAATGAACAAGGCGATGTTTGATGTGGAAAGCGGCGAGATCACCCGTGCTACTCGAAGTGTCGAAATAGATGGGGTGGCAGTAAAAGAAGGGGAATTTATTGCCCTTCATAATGGCAAATTAGTGCTCTCTACCACTAATTTACAAGAGGCAACCCTTGGATTACTCCGCAGCGCACATGCGGATCACTTTGAGCTGATAACCTTATTTTACGGCATCGATGTAACCAAACAAGAAGCAAACCGCATCGCCGATGAAATCCGTTTTGCTTACCCTGAACAAGAAATTGAAGTCCAAGATGGAGGTCAACCTCATTATTATTTTATTATTTCCATTGAATAAACAAATTAATGTCATTGAAAAACAACAAGGTATGCCAATTCAAAATAGTCTGAGGTTTCAAGAAATTCTTGGTAATCACTCAGGCTGTCATTGGGATGGTTTATCGATTAAGCAATAGAACGAAGTATCTATTCAGTCAGCCAATCAAAACACCGGTTTCACTGCGAACGAGCGCTTTTTACGAGTGAAGAGTCTCCCAAAGCAGGTTTTTTTCTGTGCAACAGGAGATTGCTTCGAGCAAAGAACGCCTTCGCAATAACCGCCTGAATAGTTACAATAAGAATTGATGATAATAAAACTATTCTAAGATGGTAAATACGGATTATGCCACAAACCTGTATCATCACTGATAACTCTGTCCAGTTTCCGCAAAGCAGGTTCAAGGGTCAAGAGTATGTAAAAATCCTTCCATTGATACCCGATACTTTTGGGTATTTGGAGAACCAAACCAATAATTTGGATCAAGTGCAAAGTGAGAAGGCGGACTTAGCAAATTCCGCCAGCGCCGCGCAATTTCCATCCATAAAACCAAGTGATCTAATCCAGACTATTTTTTCTCTTTCACGAGATTTTCAAAACCTTCTTTTTATTCTCCCAACCCCGACCTTTTCGCCAGCGATTTCAACCATCACAACCCTTCTCAACCAAGTATCAATTTCGGCAAATGTGGAAATCATTGATACGCAAACGATTTCATTGGGTGTTGGATGGCTCGTCCAAACTTGTGCGAGCGCGATTGTTTATGGTGAATCGATATCCAAAATTAAACATTATCTCATCAATAAAATTCCTCATATTTATACCTTGATTTACTTTCACAATTTATTGAACTTGAAAGCGCTAGATTTGCTTGATCCCGATCAAGCATTAGTGGGTAATCTATTAGGCATCCATCCCTTGGTATTGCTCGAAAAAGGTCAAATTATCCCCTATCAAAAAGTACGCACCGCAAAAAGCATTGGAGATTTAATCCTCAATTATGCTCACGAATTTGAACACATTCAATTTTTGGGGCTCATCTTTGGCAGCGATGTGGGTGTCACCGATAAGAAAAATCTATCAACCCGTATTCGTTCCACTTTCCCAAAAATTAAAACGGAGTTTCAGATGATGAATAAATCGCTTGATAACATCTTGGGAACCCAATCCATAAGTTTACTACTGGTGGAAAAGGATTAACTTTATGAAAAGCCATTCAACAATTGCGATTGTAACGGATAGCACAGCGGATATTCCTGATGAAATTCTCGATCAATACGACATTCAAATGGTTAACAATTTCATTATCATTGATGGGAAAAGTATCGAAGACCGAAAAGACATTACCCGAACCGAGTTTTACAATGCACTTCCAGGGATGAAGTCCTTTCCAACCACTGCAACCGCTTCCTCTGGGGTATATCAAACAATATATGAAAACCTTTTTTCGCAAGGAAAGGAGCTCATCTTATCCATTCATACCTCAGCAAAGTTAAGTGGCATCATCAATGCTGCCAGTGTAGCTGCCAGCTCATTTTACGGGAAAGTAAAAGTGATCGACAGCTTAAGCCTTAGTATGGGTCTGGGGTTTCAAGTCATTGCGGCAGCAGAGTCAGCAGCAGCGGGATTAAGTTTTGAGAACATCTTGAAAAAAATCGAAAGCATTCGAAAGCGCCTCAAATTAATTGCCATGCTCGATACACTCGAATATGTCCATCGCAGCGGTCGTGTTTCCTGGGCAAGGGCTTGGATCGGTGAATTTCTACGTTTCAAACCTTTTCTCGAAGTGATCAATGGCCAAGTCTTAAGCCTTGGTGAAGTTCGCACGTATCGCAAAGGGTTTCAGAGGCTGGTCGAAATGATTCGTAAATATTGTCCTTTAGAAAGCCTCGCTATTTTACACACCAACGCAGAAGAACAGGCGTTGAATTTTTTAGAGGAAATCAGGGATATCGTTCCTCCAAAATATTTTTTAGTTAATGTCACCACGGTTATTGGGTCGCACGCGGGCCCAAATGGCTTAGGCTTTGTAATTGTCCGTCAGGAATCGGATACAGACTGGTAAAATTACAAATATGAAACCATCCATTCAAAAATTGTATAACATTATTAAAATCGAGTCGGAAAATAATTATTTTAATCGGGCAGTAATTGGAGGGGTTAACCGCATTCTGGATAAATGGATTAATGAAGCACGTCAGGATCAAATTGATGAGGAAACAATTCAATTAATATCAGAAAACCTCATCCGTTATCCGGAGCTATCGGCGGAGTTGCGTGCAACTACATTAAAAAATATTTGGGATCATATTCAAAATAAATATGATACTGGAAATTCGTCTCTCTTCACTGAAGAACAACAAAGAAAAGTTATTCCAACAAAATCCTCACCCACACCCCAGGTCGAGATCCCTTCCCAAAAAGGAAATGAAACAATCCTCAAGCATCCAAGGCGGAAAAACAACCAATCCGAAATCAGGGAAACGGCAGTAGAAGGAGCAGCATTAAATGCACCAATTCGGGTCATTGCGGGAGTAGGGCCCAGATACACGCAAGTGCTGGCGAGATTAGGGTTATACACCCTGGGGGATTTGCTCTATTACATGCCGCGGCGCTATGATGACTATTCAAAACTGCGACCGATTAACCGCTTGCATTACGGAGAAGAGGTCACGGTTATCGGCACAATTCAATCCGTCACCTCGCGCAAATCACCAACCAACCGGTCGATTGTGGAGGCAATTTTGAGCGATAGCAGCGGTGCCATTCGTATTACCATATTCAATCAACCTTGGCAGAGTGGCAAATTGCGCGTCGGTGATCAATATTCAGTTGCTGGAAAAGTCGATCAGTACTTGGGACGATTGGTTTTTATTAACCCCGAAATTGAACAACTAGATGAGGAATTATTAAATAGCGGAAGAATTGTGCCAGTCTATCGTCTCACTGAAAATATCAGTCAACATTGGCTGCGAAAGACAATTAAACAAGTTGTAGATTATTACGCTCCAAAATTAGTGGATTATCTACCCGAGTCTATCCGCGATGCCGCTGGTTTGATGGAGATTTCAAAGGCGATCGCGCAGGCTCATTTCCCTGATTCTCAAGAAGATCTCGAAAAAGCACGCTTTCGTTTGGCGTTTGATGAAATTTTCTTATTGCAAATAGGGGTTTTGCGCCAAAAATACCATTGGCAAAAACGCACCGCGCATCGCTTCATTTGTTCAAAGGAATGGTTGGAAAAGGTCACCGCTCAGCTTCCGTACCAATTGACAAAAGCCCAACAAAAAGCAATTGCACAAGCATGTGATGATCTCGCCTCTGGAAAGCCAATGAACCGATTATTACAAGGAGATGTCGGTTCCGGTAAAACGGTTGTGGCAGCAATTTTAGCAGCGTTGATTGCAGAAAATGGCGGGCAGAGCGCTATCATGGCTCCAACCAGCATATTAGCAGAGCAACATTACCAGACATTCAAAAAGTTATTATGCGGAAATTCACCGTTTCATCAGGAAATAGATCCTGACAAATCTATCCTTCCAGCCGAATCAGTTTGTCTAATTACTGGTGCTACCCCCGATAGTGAAAAAAGCCGCATACGAGAAGGTTTATCCAATGGAAATATCAAAATAATTATTGGTACCCATGCATTGATCGAAGAGCCGGTTCAATTTAATAATTTACAATTCATCGTGGTAGATGAGCAACACCGCTTCGGTGTGGAACAACGCGCCCTATTGCGCTCCAAAGGGGAAAACCCTCATTTACTGGTAATGACCGCCACACCAATCCCCCGTTCGCTGGCATTGACGATCTACGGCGATCTGGATTTGACATTATTAGACGAACTCCCACCTGGAAGACAACCCATTAATACCTACCTCGTATTACCACGCGAGCGGGAACGGGTATACCGCTTAATCCAAAATCAAGTGGAAAAAGGGAAACAAGCATTTATCATTTATCCGCTAATCGAAGAGAACGAAAACAATCCGGCTCTTTCCGCCACAGAAGAAGCGAAGCGGTTACAAACCGAGATTTTTCCCCATCTTCAAGTTGGTCTTTTACATGGTCGTCTTAAACCCGAAGAGAAAGAGGAGGTCATGGCAAAATTCCAGCGCGGAGAATACCATATCCTCGTTTCCACTTCGGTTGTTGAAGTTGGGGTAGATAATCCTAATGCAACGGTAATGATTATTGAGGGAGCAAACCGGTTTGGTTTAGCGCAATTACACCAGTTTCGTGGCCGTGTAGGGAGAGGACAAGATCCAGCGTATTGCATATTGATCCCCGAAAAAGAAACCGCCATCGAAAACGAAAGGTTAATGGTCATTGCTCAAACCCAGAATGGGTTTGAATTAGCAGAACATGACTTACGCCAACGTGGCCCAGGTGATTTCTTAGGCACTCGCCAATCTGGATTTGCGCAACTCAAATTTAGCAATTTAACTAACCTGCATGTCATTGAAGCTGCCCGTAAATATGCCCTTCAATTGTTCGAACAGGATCCTGAATTGAATCTTCCTGAACATCAACTCCTTGCCAATCAAGTAGAACGTTTCTGGAAAGAGACTACGAGTGACATTAGTTAGGGTAAAATTACAGTAATGAATTGGAAACTATCTTTGTTAAAAGAGGAATTATGATCCGAGCTGTTTTCCCGGGTACTTTTGATCCCATCCATTATGGTCATATTGATATTGCTAAACGAGCTGCATTATTATTTGATGAATTGATCATCGCCGTTTATGATCGGCCCTTAAAATCGCTCCTTTTTTCTCCTGCGGAACGAATCGAACTGGCCCAACAATCCTTTGCTGATAACCCAAAAATCACGGTGATGGGTTATGGCGGACTGACGGTTGAGTTTTGCCGTAAAATTAATGCAAAGGTGATTGTGCGCGGCTTGCGTGTTTTTTCGGATTTTGAATATGAATTCCGCATGGCGCTGGCTAATCATCATTTAGCACCAGAAATCGAAGTGGTTGCTTTTATTTCCGCTGAAGAACATACTTTCTTATCTTCTTCAACTGTGCGGGAGATCGCTTCTCTAGGAGGCGATGTCAATGATATGGTACCACCCATCGTCGCCAAAGCTTTGAAAAGACGCTTCAAAGAACTTGGCGAGGGTCAACAACTTGTGCCCACTACTTCATTGCGAGATTAATGGGAAGAAAGTGGCATAATCCTTGCAATGCTTATTGACGAATGGACACTTTCAGAGTAATCTATTGTTATAAATCTGATCAGTGGCGAGGGTTTAAATGGACATCATGCATTTAATTGACCGTTTGGAAGAAATACTAAATGAAAGCCGGCAACTTCCTTTTACACATAATATTATTGTGGATGAGGAGCGCGTTTTTGAATTGATCGATCAAATGCGCATCGTCATCCCAGAAGAAGTGAAAAAAGCGCAACAGATTCTCGCCCAAAAAGACCGCATTTTAGCACAAGCACAAGAAGAAGCAAACCGAACCCTTGCTATTGCAAAAGAAAAACGCGACCAGATGGTGGAACGCGAGGCGATCGTACAGGCTGCCCAAGCACGGGCAGAACAAATCATCGCAGAAGCGCGTAACGAGCAAGAAATAACCCGCCGGGAAGCTGATGCCTATGTTTTAGATACCCTGCGGAAACTGGAAATGGAACTCGATCGCTCGCTGACCCAGGTTCGAAATGGCATTACATATCTTCAAACTGAACACGCTCGACCATTAAGCGAAGAACAGTAATGTGTACTCGCTGAATTTTCCCAAATGGGGGAAAAAGGATTTGGTAATTTTAGCATTCAGCACGGTTAACCAATACATCTATTAATCATTCCCTTCTTGTCTAAATCATTTCTTTACACTAAAATAGTGTTCCTATCAAAATTTGGAGTTGTTTATATAACATGGATCGTACTTTTTTAACCCGTTATGCCTGGTTATCTATTGTTGCTGCTTTAGCGACCATTGCGCTAAAATCTCTGGCGTATTTATTAACCGGGTCGGTGGGTTTATTATCTGACGCTGTAGAATCATTGGTAAACTTAATTGGCGCGTTGATTGCCTTAGCCATGCTAATTATTGCCGCCAGACCACCTGATAGTGAACATAACTATGGGCACAGTAAAGCGGAGTATTTTTCCAGTTCCGCAGAGGGGTTTCTAATTCTCATTGCATCAGTGAGCATTGCATATACAGCGATACAACGAATGATACACCCTCAACCCATTGAACAAGCCACCATTGGATTGGCAGTATCTGCCGCTGCATCCCTCATCAATTTCTTTGTTTCCCGCATATTACTAAAGGCGGGTCGAAATTTCCATTCCATTACTTTAGAAGCCGATGCACGCCATCTCATGACTGATGTCTATACTTCCATTGGGGTGATCTCTGCAGTAGCTGCTGTTGCGCTGACGGGTTGGGTTATTCTAGATCCCATTATCGCTCTCGTGGTCGCAGCGAACATCCTCTGGTCAGCTTATCAGTTACTGCGCCGCTCTGCCCTGGGATTTATGGACACCGCGCTCGATGAAGGGGATCAAAAATTAGTGGAACAAGTGCTGGATAAGTACAAAGCTGAAGGGATTCAATTTCATGCATTACGAACCCGACAAGCCGCAGGGAGGCGTTTCGTATCCGTGCACGTCCTCGTACCCGGCAAATGGTCAACCCATAAGAGTCATCATATCGCAGAGGAAATTGAAGCTGATATCCGCAATACACTGGTCGGCACAACGGTATTTACCCATTTAGAACCGGTTGACGACCCCCTCTCCTATCAGGATATCGACATTGATCGAAAGAATTAAAATCTTACTTTCTTTCCCTATTCACAAATCCGATTTGAATTAATCGATCAACCAGCCCAGGGAAAACCTGATTCATCCACACCAAATAAGTCATATATCCTGGCAAGATCACTTGCTTTTTAGGGTGCTGGATAAGATTTACAATCACTTGAGCAACATGATTGGCGCTCAACCGCATCCAATTTGGGGTTCGAATACCTGTCTTTCGCTCAATTCCAGCGTGTTCAGCAAATTCTGTATCAACACCGCCGGGGTAAACACTGCTCACTTTTATTCCAAAATGCATCACTTCTCGACGCAGCGCTTCGCTGAATCCGCGCAGACCAAATTTCGAAGCCGCGTACACACTATAAGTAGGCGTTGCAATGAAACCAGCTAAAGAATTAATATTAATAATCTGTCCTTCTCTATTTTGGATCATGCCCGGTAGAATTGCGCGCGTTAACTGGATTGCGGCAATAAGGTTGAGTTCAATTTGCTTTGCGATGTCTTCGCTCGGATCAAGCTGGTCAAGCCATTTCAATCTGCCTAATCCAGCGTTATTAATCAATACATCCACTTTTTCAAATCGTTCCTGCACCGCCTGAATGAGTTCTCCTATTTTTTCTGGTTCAGTTAAATCTGCCGCAAAGTAAAAGGCTATCCCACCATTTGAATGGATTTCACTACAGAGCTGTTCCAGCCTATCCACGCGGCGTGCCGTTACAAACACAGAATATCCTTTTTGTGCAGCAATACGAGCAGTAGCTGCACCAATTCCCGATGATGCCCCAGTAATCACGATATTTTTTTTCATAAA
>DAOTVW010000038.1:0-1799 GCA_034436035.1 Anaerolineales bacterium | reverse complement strand
TCAGTTGGGGTATTCTGGCTTGGATGATTTATTGGATCGGGAGCAACCAACCCCTTCTTTTGGCTAAAATTTTGGTTATCATGCTCATCGTCTTCTATGCGGGGGGCGGTTTTGCCAATATTCCTTTCACGGAAATGATTGGGAAGGTTATCCCGTTTGGCAAAAGGGGAGCTTTCTTTGGGGGAAGAGGCGCGATTGCCGCCCCTTTATCCGTGATAGCGGCGCTCGCTGCGCAGAGAATATTGGTGAAAGTGTCCTATCCAAATAATTATGCCTTGCTTTTCGGTGGCGCTGCGATCAGTTTAGCAATCGCTTCACTAGGTTTTTGGGTCATGAAGGAACCAGCCCTGGTCGCTGGAGGAGAAGTTTATCCAACCTGGCGTGAATATTGGATGCACTTGGTCAAAATCAGCAGCCACTTAAAGACATTTATTTTTGCGCAATTGTTGACCGGGTTTAGCTTAATGGCACTGCCTTTTTACGTAGTCTATGCTCGACAGGACTTGCACGCTCCAAACGGAGCGATCGGATGGTACTTATTCATGCAAGTGTTAGGGGGCTCGATTTCGAATTTGTTTTGGGCACGGCTGGTCGATCGAAATGGTAGCCGACAGATGTTACGGATCTGCGCTGTGACTTCGACCATTACACCCCTGTTGGCAATCATTTTAGCGCCATTGGGTTGGATGGGCTTGTTAGTGATTTTTTTCCTGGTTGGAGCATTTGTCAATGGACGCAGTGTTGGCTTTCAAAGTGCTTTATTGGATCTCGCTCCACCAACACAACGGGGTATTTATGCAGCCATGGATGGCGTTTTATCGCTACCGATCGCCTTTTTACCGTTAGCTGCGGGATTATTTTTAAACCGTTTTTCCTATCCGGCGTTATTTGTATTGGTTAGTATATTTGTTGCAGCTGGCGCATGGATTATCCATCGTTGGATAGCACACGATATGGAAATGGGAAAACGGGATTAGACTTTTTTACGAAACAGAGAAGGATTTACAAGATGACCAAGAGGTTTTCATTGAAAGGAGATTGCTCCGCAGCCCCATTAACCGTCATCGCAAGGGAACGTTCTATGCGACGGATGCAATCGCCAATCCGGCGGGAAGATGGCTTCGCTTCGATCGCTATGACATCATATTGACAGGATTTACAAGATGAACAAGATTTTATTAAAGATTGGGTTTCGATACACGACGAACGCTACTCGACCCACCGCAATCCGTTGGTTGAGCGGTGCACTGAGCGGTGGGTTGCGCCTGTCGAAACCATCACGAAAAGGTCTCAATACGTCGCTCATGAAGAACGTGTGTAGCTACTCGACCAGCAAAATAACAGGGTGGTTTTGCTGCATTCTACCTGCAGCAATCTCCAATCCGGCAGGGAAATGGCTTCGCTTCGATACCATGATAATTATTTCTAAAACTGCTCTTGGGTAAGAAACTGAGTAGTTAAGATAAATCAAAATAATGTTTGAATGAAGGAGATAAAATGACAGCAACCGTGAAAATTGGGATTATCATTTGTGACCGCTACCGCACCTGTGCGGGCGGGAAGTGCTTGCGTTCTCTGCGAAATAGAGAAGGGGCTTTTCATTTATATGCCAATTCAGAAGTTGAACTCGTCGGATATACCACTTGTGGTGGCTGCCCCGGTGGGAATATTGAATATACTGGGGAAGAAATGGTTAAGAATGGGGTCGAAGTGATTCATTTTGCGACGGGATTGCTGGTTGGTTATCCTCCCTGCCCATACATGGACACCTTTAAGAGCTTTCTGGAGAATCGATACGG
>DAOTVW010000037.1:0-28388 GCA_034436035.1 Anaerolineales bacterium | reverse complement strand
AACTTAGCCTATATTGGTTTTGGGCAATTGCCGGGTGGGGTAATCCTGTTCTGGTTCTATCAAATATTGGCTGTTGCGTTACTAGCGGCTGCCTCGATGACTGCCTTTCAAGATTTACAGGCTACCGAATGGCGCGATGTTGCCATCGGTGAAATTCCAGAAATCATTGTTTATCGAAACGCCGCTGGTACTTTTACTCGGTCCGTAACAATTGGTTTTATTATTGCCGTCACTATCCAGTTATTAATTCATGGTCGCACTGCCGCAGGGATACCCTACTATGGCATTGGTGTATTCATGCCGATTATGGCGATGGGCTTCGCGATTCGCCGACACATCCTCTTGCATTACACTGGCAAGACCCGGGTTTGGGGTAGTTTTGGAGCCACCTTTGCGGCGATTTTGGCTGGGCTGGTATTTGTTGGTCAAATCGTAGGCAAGTGGGAAGAAGGTGGTTGGGTTGTGCTGATTTCATTCAGCGTCCTAATCCTTATGGCTCACGCATTATTGATTTCTCCAATTGGTTACCGATCACCTCAACAAATTTATCGAATTGTTAGACAAAAAGCACGTGTGCATGGCCAAATGGCATCCATTGTTGAATGGCAGTCCCTGAAAATGCAAGAATATCGTTATGAGATTTTGGTTTTGATTACTCGTTTATTTGCAATGTTGGGTATCCGCCGTCCAATGCGCTTTGAGCCACCACCTCCCGCTGGGGATTATGTAGAAGTCGTGCATTCTGCTGAGGCGAATGTGGATACGATCCTGCGCAAGTATTTGGAGGATTTTCCAAACCCTGGTGAAAAACAAATTGGGGGCGCAGCACATCCGTAAAAGTACAAAAGCTGGCTTATTATAGCCAGCTTTTGCTTTATTTGATACCTTTTCTGCCTTTTGGTAAGGATCGCTTGTCGCGACGGTAGTAATCACCACGTTAGCCGGCTGTCATTGCGATGGAGCGTTCGTTGCGACAGAAGTAATCTCCGCCCCGGCCAGGAGATGGCTTCGCTTTGCTCGCCATGACCGCAACCAGAAGGAGATAGCTTCGCTTTGCTCACCATGACCACCACCAGAATAAGATGACTTGCTCACTGCACCGCTCAACCAGCAGATTGCGGCGAGTTAGATAGCGTTCACCGCGCATCGAAACCAAAACTCTATAAAAAATCTTGGTTATCTTGTAAAACCTATCTATATTTATAAGATTAGCAAGCAGCGCTTGTTGTGAACGAAGCCAGCGTGAGGATTAATTTTATTTTCGTTCCTCATAATTTATGGTAATATACAATTAATTTCAATTATTCCTTAAAAAGGATAACACCATGAATGAAACCACATCATCGCCATCCCCTGCACCAATTGGGACGACCTCCGCTGATGATCTGACCAGCCAGCTGCGCCAGGATTATGAGCAATTACAAGATTTATTTGCCATTCAACCAGTTATTATCCAACGATTTTTAGAAAATCAAGCTGCATCGCTTGCCGACGCTGTTGTTCAAAATGCTTCGCAAGTGCGTTTTAATTTACCGGATCGAGTCATTTGCGATGCATCTCCTGGTCATCACGGACGGGCAACGCCAATCCCAGCGAACATGCGTGAGCAAATGGCGGGCGGATTGATGGATCGGCTGATGCGGGTGGATTTGCGCACAGCTTTACGACAAAGATTAGCGGAATTGGAACAATCCGAATTTGTCTCCGTGGCTGTTGCTGCACGTTTGCTTCGTCATACAACCGCTTACTACATGGTGCACAATATGCTCCCAGCTGGTCGAACAGTAAACTATCGTCCCGCCGAGGGAGAGGAAATCCCGACTATTCCCGTTGTAGAAGAAAGCGAAGCGGAGTCGGCGATTACGGCTACAACGGATGCAATTGTTGAAGAAAGCGAAAAAGAAACCCGGCGGGGTGAACTGCTCGTGCCCTATGTGCCTTATGCACGGCGTTTCTTTCTGCCGCAATGGGTAGCGTTCGACGACAAAGGCAATTTGTTGTTGTCCAGCGTCAATGAAGCAGAAGCAAGTATCGCCTCTATGCAGCGTTATTTGAGCGTTCTCCATTATGCTGTGTCGTTATCCCCCTGTATCGTTGTCGATAAAGTGTATCAACAAAAACGTTATGGAATGTTGGGCCAATTGGTAAATCAAGGGCGGGCGTTAGCGCTTTACCATACCAAAGAAATTATTCAAACCATCAAACGCCGGGCAGCCTCACAAGACCTTAACCGGGGCCTGAGCATTAGCCTGCCCTATTTTGATGACCAAGATTTGGTGATGAGGACACGCGATTTCGTCGTGATTCCAGCCGGGCGGATTATGTTTGTACCCGCATTTGTGGTACGGGCTGCCCGGGAAGAAGCAGTGAAAATTGCTCAAGACACTCGTCTGAGTCATTCAACCCGCAAGCATTTATTAATTCAATTGCGTATGCTGGAAAAAGCATTTGAGTCGCCGGATGATTGAGCGGATTTTATCTTAAACCTCTTGCAATTGAAAGGTAGCCAATATGTTATTCTCCATTGCCCTTCTTATCGTCATTTTCTCCATTTCGTTTAAATTCGCGCCGCGCGAGAAACAGGAAGATGTGCATGTCCATGGCGCTGGCCAGGTTGGGATGCTGGCAGCACTCGCCCTTTTTGGAGTGGATTATTTCACTTCTTATTACTATGCCACCGGTGAGTTGATGAGCGCATTGCACCCTTATGGTTTGCAGCGCTACGCCTATGTTGCCGTAGCTGTGATCGCCCTGGCAAATTTTGTCTTCGGTGCGTTATATATGTTCTCATTAGGGGTTTTCAATGAAGGGGGAGGATCGTTCACAGCAGCCATGCGTTATTTAGGACCTTCGCTCAGCTTGATTGTCGCCGTTGTGCTTATCCAAGACTATGTGTTGACCATTGTCGTCTCAACTTTATCTGGCAGCGACCAGTTGCTATCCATCATCGGTGGTTACAGTGTGCATTGGTTTTGGCACTTTATGATTGGCGCCAGCTTGGCAATGGTTACCTGGTATTTGACCATCCGTGGACGTGGCGAATCTGCCCAGGTAGTCTTTACCCTGTTAGGTATTTTTGGCGGGTTGACGGTCACGATGCTAATTGGGTTGATTTTTGCTTCAACGCATGGCGTTCCACCGGTTCCGAGCCAGCCCGCCATCCCTGTCACGGTAACCCAGGCGCTTTACCATTTACTAACGGCATCCATGAAAGGAATGGTTGCTTTGAGTGGTTTGGAAGCGATGTCTAATGGTATTCAATTTGTGATTGACGAGGATTACGCGTTGATTAAATGGGGAAAAAAGAATCTGCCGCGCTTGAACTGGTTGTGGAATTTCTATAGCGGAAAAGCCGGCATCGGCCGAACCGTGCAAACCGCATTCCTTTTCTATGGTGGTTTAACCACTTTCTTCTTGACCTTTTTCTCCTTGCGCTTCAATGTTTTTGATGGCACATTGGGAAGAACATTAGTTGGCAATTTGGCGTATATTGGTTTTACGCAATTGCCCGGTGGCACTATTCTCTACTGGTTTTATCAATTCCTGGCAGTTGCTTTGCTTTCGGCAGCCTCTATGACCGCCTATCAGGATTTGCAGTCGATGACCTGGCGTAACGTTGCCATTGGGGAAATACCGGAGATCGTTGTCTACCGCAATCCGAAAGGCACATTCACCCGCCCGGTAACGGCGGCAGTGATTGCAGCAATCATCATTCAACTTCTCGTGCGCGGGAATACTGGTTTAGCGGTACCGTATTATGGAGTGGGCGTATTCCTGCCGATCACGGCTATGGGATTAGCAATGCGTAAGCATATTTTGCTCAACTTCAGCGGTCGGGCACGGCGCTTGGGTGTCCTGGGAACCAATATTTCCATTGCCCTCTCTACCACTGTCTTCGCCGGGCAAATCATTGGGAAATGGGAAGAGGGTGGCTGGGTTGTATTAATTTCCTTGAGCGTCTTAATCCTTATGGCGCATGCAATCCTCATTTCTCCAATTGGTTATCGCAATCCCGATCAAGTGTACCGGATTGTCAGGGTGAAATCGCGCATCCAAGGGCCGATGGGCGCAATCGTGGAATGGCAATCCCTGAAAGTTCAGGAATATCGCTATCAAATATTAGTGGCAATCGCCCGTTTTTGGGAATTATTCGGTGTTCGCCGTCCGATACGTTTCGAACCGCCACCTCCGGCTGGTGATTATGAAGAAGCGGTTAACGCCGGTCATGCTTCGGAAACCTATTTGACTCCCTATCTCAATTCCGAGCAGACACCCAAAAACACCAAGCCAACGACCCCTGTGGAGAAACCGGCTGCAAATAACAAATGATTTCCACCCCGATCTATAGTTTACGCGTTTCGGAGGTTTACCGCGCTCTGGAAACCTCCCCCAAGGGTTTAACCGCGGAGGAGGTTGCGGAGCGCTTATCGCTATATGGGCCTAACGTGCTCAGTGAACCGCCGGCACCACCCTGGTGGCGTAAAGTGATTATGCAATTTATTCATCCGATGGCGGTTTTACTATGGACTTCGGGTTTAATCGCCATCCTCATTAATGAAATTGTGCTAGGGTTTGTCATCTGGGTGGTGGTGATCGTGAATGCCATTTTTTCATTTTGGCGGGAACATCGCGCCAGCCAGGCCGTGCAGGCGCTCAAAAGCCTTCTCCCCGCTTATGCAAGAGTATTAAGAGACGGGGTTGAAGTTCAAATTCCAGCCAGTGAAATTGTACCGGGCGATATCCTCATCTTAGCCGAAGGCGATAATATCTCTGCGGATGCGCGTGTGGTGGAAGAATATGGTCTGCGAACCAATAATACCACCCTGACAGGCGAAGCAATTCCAGCCCGCAGGACCGCTGATCCATCCATCCGAGAGGGGATCAGCGATTTAGAGCGACCCAACCTGGTTTTTGCTGGGACTTCTGTGGTTTCAGGCACAGCCAAGGCGGTTGTCTATGCCACGGGGATGCTCACTCAATTTGGCCGGATTGCCAATCTCACTCAGGCTGTGCCAGAAAGTCCATCCCCATTGCAAGTCGAAATTCGCCGATTGACCCGCCGCTTGTCGTTTATTGGTTTGGGAATTGCATTGATTATCTTCGTTGTTGGCGCCTTTGATACCCAAACGATGGTTTTTGGAGAGGAAAAGAGGTTGGTCAAATCTTTTATCTTCGCCTTAGGGGTATTGGTGGCAACAATTCCAGAAGGTCTGCCAGCTACCTTGACCCTCTCATTGGCAATGGCAGTGCAACGTCTGGCGCAACGGGGAGTCTTGGTCAAAAAATTGGCAATGGTAGAGACGTTGGGCAATATTTCGGTAATTTGTACCGATAAGAGCGGGACGTTAACCCAAAACCAAATGACAGTACGTGAGATTTGGGTGAGTGGCAGGCGCTTGAAAGTGAGTGGTGTGGGATATGACCCGCAAGGGAGTTTCTCGCCAGAACCAGATTCCGAAGATTTCCGTTATGCTTTCCGTTTATTATTAGAAGCAGCTCAAGCGTGTAATAATTCCCGTTTAAACCCGCCCTCCGAAGAACATCCGCTCTGGACAGCGCTCGGTGATCAAACCGAAGCTGCCTTGCGGGTTATTGCCCGTAAAGGGGGTGTCATGGAAGAACATGTTCAGCGTCGCTACCCGCGCATTCATGAACTCCCATTCGATGCCCGGCGAAAGCGGATGACCACGATTCACCATAGCCATCACGGAGAAACCGCTTTTGTCAAAGGTGCGCCGCGCGAAATCTTACAGATTTGCACCCATTGGCAGAATGGCAGCACGGTCCTTCCACTAGACGAAAAAACGCGTTCGGATATCCTCAAAGCCAATGATGATTACGCTCGCAATGCTTTACGGGTGTTGGCACTCGCATACCGTAATTTGCCTCCCCGCTCACGCTCCTTTAGTGAAGACACCGTCGAGCGCGAACTGATCTTTTTGGGGTTAACAGCCATGATGGACCCACCCCGCCCAGAAGTCGCCCAGGCCGTTGAAACATGCCATCAGGCGGGCATCCGTTGGGTGATGGTGACAGGGGACTATGGTTTAACGGCCGAGACACTCGCCCGCCGCATTGGTATGCTGCGCTCTGCTCAGCCGCGTATCATCACCGGTGCTGAAATGGAACAGCTCGATGATATCCAACTAAATCAACTCTTACAGCAAGAAATTATCTTTGCCCGTATGGCGCCGGAGCATAAATTACGCTTGGTTTCTGCTTTTCAATCACTTGGTCATGTGGTCGCGGTAACTGGTGATGGGGTAAATGACGCACCCGCTTTACGCAAAGCCGATGTTGGAGTAGTGATGGGGATTGTCGGGACGGATGTCGCTCGAGAAGCGGCTGACATCATTCTGACAAATGACAATTTCAGCACCATCATCAATGCCATTGAAGAGGGCCGCGCGGTTTATGATAATATTCGTAAATTCATCACCTATATTTTTTCCAGTAACGTCCCGGAATTAATCCCATTTCTCATGTCGGCCATGACGCGCATTCCGTTGGCGCTTACCGTCCGGCAAATATTGGCAATTGATATGGGCACGGATTTACTGCCAGCGCTGGCTTTAGGTTCAGAAAAACCAGAACCTAATGTGATGCAACGCCCGCCTCGTCCACGTGGGCAACCCATCATTGACCGGAATTTGATTTTGCGTGCCATTTTCTGGTTGGGCGCGATTGAAGCCTTATTATGTTACGTCGGATTTTTCATGGTCTATGGCGGTGTAGGGAATATCGCTATCTGGAAAATTTCTCTCAAACATTTCGATGAATTACCCCGTCTTCTTCATAGCGCGCCAAAAGAAGTCTATTTGCTGGCTGTGACCGCTTTTCATGCCGGGGTAGTGATGGCGCAAATTGGCAACCTTTTCGCCTGCCGTTCCGAAAGATTACGCCTTCGCCAGGTGGGGTTATTCAGCAATCCCTTAATTTGGATTGGTATCTTTGCGGAAATAGCGATAATATTAAGTTTGATTTATATCCCATTTTTAGCCAGTATCTTTGAGCATCTTCCCTTGCCACTGTGGTATTGGCCATTGTTGTTTTTATATGCACCGATCTTATACGGGTTAGACCGCTTCCGTAAGCAATTCGTTAGGTGGTGGAGGAACTTCCGAAACGTTGAATAGTTGATATTCGTTATAAAACCATAGACAGGAGGATTAAAATGAAGTTAATCGTGATGGGTTGTGGTAGGGTGGGTGAGCAATTTGCCCGCTTGATGGATGCAGAAGGGCATTCGGTCACCGTTGTGGATACCGACGAAGCGACGCTGGAAAAGATGCGTTACGGCTTTCGCGGGAAAGTCATCATTGGTATCGGATTCGACCAAAAAACATTAATCGAGGCAGGGATCAAAGATGCCGAAGCGTTTGCTGCCACCAGTAATTCGGATAATGCCAATATCATTGCTGCCCGGATTGCGCGCAATATATTCCATGTACCCAAGGTAGTTGCCAGCCTTTATGATCCCCGCCGGGCTGAAATTTACCGCCGTTTGGGTTTGTTAACCTTTTCATCAACTGAATTGGGTGCCGAACGGGTAAGGCAGCTGTTGTTATACCAAGAGTTAGATCCGATTTTAACTTTTGGCACCGGTGAAGTGGCGGTGTTGTCGATCGAGGTATTTCCCCATCTGGCAGGGAAACAAGTGCGCGATCTCATTGTTCCGGGGGAAATTCAGGTTAGTGCGATTACGAGGCAAGGGAAAGCCTTTGTGCCTATTCAGGGGACTATTCTTATGGAGGGCGATATCCTCCATGTCACCACGTTGACAGCTGCGCTGAGTCGATTAAAAGCACTTTTAGGGTATATGGAAGGAGAATAACTATGTTCGTGATTATCGTCGGTGGTGGAAAAACAGGCTCGTTTTTAGCGGAGCAACTCCTTCGTCAGGGGCATAAAGTTCGCTTGATTGAAATTCGTCCGCAAATTGTGGAACGCCTGCGGCAGGAAATCTCAAAGGAAGTGGTTATTGAAGGAGATGGCAGCTCTCCATCTATATTGGAAGGAGCAGGCATCCTGCAAGCGGATGTCTTGGCAGCCGTTACCGGAGAGGATGAAACTAATTTAGTGATAACTACTTTAGGGAGATTTGAATTCCATGTACCACGCACTATTGCCCGGGTGAATAACCCGAAAAATGCCTGGCTGTTCAGTGATGAAATGGGCGTGGATATTGCAGTCGATCAAACCGACATCCTGGCAAAGTTGATCGTCGAGGAAATGTCGCTGGGCGATATGATGGTGCTGCTTAAATTGCGCAGTGGTGAATACTCTATTGTGGAAGAGAGGGTGCATCCCGAATCAATTGCGATTCGAAAAATGGTAAGAGAGCTCAATCTGCCATCCGAATGCACACTCGTTGCAATCATTCGCGAGGAACGGTTGATTATTCCTAAAGGAGATACCGTATTGCAACCATTCGATGAAGTGATTGCATTAATCCATACCCAGCAAATTCCACAGTTGGCTGCGCTGTTTGGTATAAACGAATAAAAATAATTTTTTTACTTTTTCTTGTCTCTGTTGCATCGCGAGGCAAAAAACAATCGCGAATAAGATCACGAAAATTTGCATGGCGCCCATACCTGCATACTGGGAGGTATTTGCGGATGGTGCTTGTCTTCCCTATTTCGTTTGTCACCTTAGGGAAAAGGGCAAAGCAAACTGTCCCTGTGAGATACGGATAAAGTTTGACAGAAGCTTTCCTGAAAGGGCATATCAAAACCATGATAACCTTACCCCTAAAAACAGGATTATTATCCATTGCTCAAACTATTAATATGGGATAAGCTAAATTTATTGGTTCAAAATTTCACAATCAGGAGAGTGGGAAAATGCGACTATATGTTGATAGCTCCAGGTGTTCTGGTTGTAAAGCCTGCCTGGTGGCTTGTTCATTAAACCTCTTTCACGAGAACAATCCCAAAAAAGCAGCTCTGGTCATCCTCCCGCACTTCCCGGTACCGGGAACCTATGAGGTAAAGGTCTGCACCCAATGTGGGGATTGTGCCAAGGTATGTCCAACCGAAGCAATCAAAGTCAATGAACGGGGCGCCTACTATGTCGATATGGATGAGTGCAATCTCTGCGAGGCTTGTGTGTCAGAGTGCCCAGAAGGGGTGATGTTTGTGCGCACCGAACTGGCAGACACGGCCTGGAAATGCGATCTCTGTGGAGATTGTGTAACCGTGTGCGGCACCAGCGCACTTTGGATTGCGGAAGTTGAAGCGGCAGCAGCATAGGAGGAGCGAAAATGAACGGCTATGGCGGAAGCATACTAAGAGTCAATTTAAAAACTGGGCAAATTCAAAAGCAACCAACACCACCGGATGTTGCCCGTGATTTTCTGGGAGGACGCGGATTTGGGATTTACTTCTTAACCAAAGAAGTACCGGCAAAGGCAGATCCGTTTGGTCCGGAAAACAAAATGATCATCTCCACTGGGCCTTTCTCTGGGTTATTAATCCCTGGGGGCGGGAAATGTGATTGGACGACCAAATCGCCTTTAACCGGTGGCTATGCATCAGCCTCTATGGGGGGGCATTTCACCGCAGAAATGAAATATGCCGGTCTGGACAGCATCATTCTTGAAGGGATTAGTCCCAAGCCGGTCTATCTCTTCATCGACGACAATAAAGTGGAATTGAGAGATGCATCTCATTTATGGGGGAAAAGCAGTATCACCGTCGAAAAAGAGCTCAAAGAGCAATTTGGTGAAGAATATCAAATCGCTACCATCGGTCCAGCAGGTGAAAACGGAGTTTTATTTGCCCATATCAACCATGATTATGGAAGGCAGGCTGGAAGAGGGGGTGTAGGTGCGGTTTTAGGCACGAAAAAAGTCAAGGCTATTGTCTTGCATGGCACAAAATCAATTCCCGTAGCGGACCTCCAAGGCTATAAACAAGCCGGGATGGATCTCTTTAAAGCTTGTAAAGAGGCAGAAATACTCAAAGAATGGCAGAGTTACGGCACTACCATGGTTGTCAGCTGGTGCGATGAGGTGGGTGCCCTTCCTACCCGTAATTTCACGGCTGGCTCATTTGAGTTGGGAAAGAACCTTTATGCGCCCGTAATGCGAAAAACGATCGTGGTGACCGATAAAGGCTGTTTTGGTTGCCCTTCCCCATGCGGGAAATACAGCCACATGCGTCGGTATAACACGTATGTCGAGGGTCCGGAATATGAGACCATCGGGATGCTCGGTTCTGATCTTGGTTTAGGTAACATCGAAGATGTCGCACAGGCAAACCTGCTATGTGATGATTTAGGCATTGACACAATCAGCACTGGCGGCGTGATTGCCTGGGCAATGGAATGTTACGAAAAAGGTATCTTTACCAAGAAAGACACCGATGGATTGGACTTGAAGTTTGGCAATGCAGAAGCTGTTTTTGCGCTTATTGAAAAGATTGCCCGTAAGGAAGGCATTGGAGCTTTGTTAGCAGAAGGAGTAAAACGGGCCTCTCAAAAAGTTGGAAAAGGCAGTGAAAAATTTGCCATCCATGTCAAAGGGATGGAGCAATCCGCCTATGCGACCCATAATGCCACTGCAATGCTGCTGGCGTATATGACCTGTGATGTGGGGGCGCATCATAACCGCGCTTGGGCAATAACCTATGATTTGCAAGTTGGGCGCGAGAAAGTGGTTCCAGAAAAAGTTGCGCGCGTCATTTGGCTGCAAAATTTCCGACCGATGTTTGATGTGCTCGGGGCTTGCCGTTTGCAATGGGTGGAATTAAGCATCGATCGCAACCTTTATCTGCCCGCTCTGGAAGCGATTACGGGCATTAAGCGCAGTTGGGAAGACCTCGAAACCGTTGGCGAGCGTATTTGGAATCTCACCCGCTTATACTGGATGCGGGAAATTGATGGATTTGGCAGAGAATGGGACCTGCCTGCACCCCGCTTTTATGAAGAACCGCCCAAAACCGGAGCAACCGCTGGACAAATCACCCGCTATGAAGACGTCCAAAAATTGCTCGACTATTACTATGAACAACGCGGGTGGTCTCAAAATGGCACACCGACTGCTGAAACGATTGCACGGCTGAATTTGGAACAATTTGTCAACTAAGTTCGACATAAACAATAGACCCTAAAGAGACACTCCTCTTTAGGGTCTCCCTTTATCCTATGACTGCCATACTTAAACCATTTGGAATTTTGAAGGAATATATTCAAGGGGCAAGCATGGTATCTGTTCCTTCCAATATCACGGTTCGTGAGGCAATTACTACCCTGAATATTCCCCCCGAGATTGTGGCATTGGTGGTGGTAAATGGCGCACAGCAATCCAAAGACTATCTCATCCAGGAGGGGGATGAAATTAAATTGCTCGCCGTAGTGGGAGGCGGAGCATGAAGTGCATCCCACGCCGCCTTTTTATTCATGGTCTCGAAGGAAGCAGCCAGGGTTTTAAAGCTAGCCACTTGCGACAAGTCTTTAGCGATATCCTCACCCCAGATTTTAGCGGTGGCTTAGAAGAACGCATGGCTCAATTAACTGCTCTGATTGGGCGCAAACATGGCTGGCGAATCGTCGGTTCCAGTTTAGGCGGATTGATGGCAACCTACTATGCTTGCTGGCATCCTCGTCAGGTAGAAAAATTGGTTTTACTGGCGCCGGCGCTCACGTTTCCTGATTTTATAAACTCTCCTCCCCCTCCGATAACCATTCCGGTAATCATTTATCATGGCCGCCAGGACACCCTCATACCCGTAGAGGAAGTAAAACACGTAGCTCGGCAGGTATTCCGCGCCCTGGAATTTCATGTCGTCGATGACGATCACAGTTTACAAAATACATTTTTAACGATAAATTGGAAGGAGTTAATCTAAAACATTTCAAAATGTTCTACTTCGAACGAGAAGGCTGTAGCACCACCGATTTCGATGGGCATCATCGTCGGCGCTGCTGCGCTTCCTAAATCTAACGGATTGGTAATAACTTCCACCCGCTTGCGGCAATTCTTTTCCAATTCCCTGACGACAACATTTTCTTTCTCTAAGCGATATCCAATCAAAAGGGTAATGTTCTTGCGCTTGAGAAAGCCTCCCTTGCTGATGAAATAGGTTATGGAGACCCCTAATCTGGTCAACCCATTGATAACATTTTCAAAATCTGTTTCCTGGATCACTGCGATCAACAGACGATCTACTTTAATCTGATGATTCGAAGCATCACTCAATAATTCCGTCCAACCGCTGCTGTTTTCCATGAGGGCAGTATCTATTTCCGCAGCCAGTTGTTCATATATCTCATCGCTGATGACGCCATCCCGGCGTAAAGAATTGAGGGTGCTCCGTTTCGCCCGTAAATATTCTCGCCGGGAAATATTCAATTCCTCTTCTTCAAGAGCCGGTTCTTGGATGAGAATTTCTTTCACGGCTTTTGAAAGCGCTTGGGTGCGTTGTTCTAAAATCGGGGAGAGAGTCAACCAGACATGTTCCGAGATGAGGCCTTGGCGGTAACGCCGTTCAAGGTGGGTATAAGCGGTGCGGGCAGTAACTGCGCGGGCGTGACGGCGCTCGTATTCGTCCTGTAGTTCATTGCGCTGCATGATTTTCAATTTATGCACCAGCGTTTCCATGCTCAACCCTTGAACTAGCAGGGTGAACAAAACCACTCCAAACGCCATCACCTGAATGGTGGAACGAGTGCTACCGAGGGACTCTGGTAAACTTAATGCCAGGGCCAGGCAGATTGCGCCGCGCAATCCGCCCCAATTCAAGACGTGCAACCAGCTGCGCGGCAGGGGAAATTTAAAACGCGGTAGGGTATAAACCGTGAGGGCACGTGTGACCAGAACCGCGCTGATTGCCCAAAATATATAGGTCCAATTTTGCAAAAGCAATGGCAGGTTGATTTGTAAGCCAATGAGCAAGAACACAAAAGTGTTGGCGATGAAGGCAATGTACTCCCAGAAGTTCAATACGACGATGTGCGTTGTCGGAGACATCCCGCGCGGGCCAATGTTTCCATTGATCAGACCAGCTACAACAACCGCTAAGACACCGCTGACCCCAAAATACTCCCCAATTAAATATGCCCCATAAGCCAGAATGGTGGTTAACGTTGTTTCGATGAGATAATCATCAATGCGGGCGATGATTTCTGATATCAAATAGCCTAGGACAGCCCCGATTACAATCCCACCACCGGCGACTTTGAGAAAATTGAATAATGTAGGGAAAAAGGATAACGAGCTTTCACTGGCAACAGCAGCCGCCACTATGAGATGAAAGACCACAATGGCAGTGCCATCATTGAATAAACTCTCTCCTTCGATGAGGATGCGCAGGCGGTTCGGAACCCCCAAACGGCGGAATAACGCCACCACGGATACTGGGTCCGTTGCCGCCACAACTGCACCAAAAACTAATGCGCTGGCGAGACTCATGCCGGTACCCCAATGGACGATGAATCCAGCCAGCCAGGTTGTCAAAATTACTCCTGGTACTGCCAGGGTGACGATATGGGCGAGGTTTTCTCGTAATTCTTCATATTTGAGGTGAAAAGCTGCTTCGAATATCAGCGGTGGCACCAGCACTGCTAAGATGACGTTGGGGGCGATATGCAAACGTGCTCGCACACCCAAGGCAAGCATTAACCCCATCATGACCAGTCCGATGGTGTACGGTACCCGCAAGCGATGTGCCAAAATTCCAACGATCACCGCTGCCAGCAGCAAGCCAATAATCACTTCTTCTACTAAGAATAATTGCTCATCTGTATCGGTAGCTGAACTAATTTGTCCGCAGGCACTTAATAACAAAGCTGCAATGATAAAAATTGCCAGGAAAAATAGAAAGCGGATTTGGAATGGGCGTCGCATCGTTCGTTATTATCCCATGAGGATATCTGGATTTTGCCAGGCCGGTCTATAAGCCGCATTCTGTCCGGCAGACACGTGGGAAACCGGTATCGGTTCCCCATGGTTTGCTTGGGCGATCATCTCTCTCTGGGGGCGTATTTCTACGCACCCGACGCGGCCTACCCGGGACTCGGATAAATCAGGAGACGAGCAGCCTCCCCGCTTGCGCGCTTGTCCCTGTTTGGCCTTGCTCCCGGCGGGGGTTACCTGGCAAGTTACATTACTGTAACTTCCGGTGGTCTCTTACACCACCATTTCACCCTTACTGCGCTAACAGGTTAGCACAGCGTATTGTTTCTGTGGCCCGATCCGACAGGTTGCCCCGCCCCGGATACTACCCGGCGCCGTGCTCTTTGGAGTGCGGACTTTCCTCAGCCCTGCTGATGCAGAGCCGCGATCACCCGACCGACCTGGATATTTTCATCATAACTTGCACCATTAAGCTTGTCAATAGGTAATCGGGGGGTTAGTGAAGGAAAAAAGTTCTTACAATTTTCATTTTACCTGTTCTAACCTTGATAAAACCGTTTTTAGCAAATACCTGAATCCTTATTGAGCCTATCTTAATGTTGCATGTTAATTATCCGCGTTTATACTTGACAAAATAGATTATATTAGTATAATATATATTAATATATTCAATATTGACTATTTAAAATGGATAATCATAAACTTTTACTACTTGGACTTTTGCGGCATCAGAAAATGCATGGCTATCAGCTTTTTGAATTTATTGAGCGTAATTTAGCCACTTGTACGGATCTAAAGAAACCCACTGCTTATTTCCTGCTCCATCAAATGGAAAAAGATGGATGGGTGAGAATTGAACATGCTCAAGAAGGAAACCGCCCACCGCGCAAAATTTTTATTCTTACCGAGGCTGGCGAAAAGGCTTTTTGGCAATTGCTCTCAGAAAACCTCTCCCATTATTTTCCAGTTGCTTTCCCTTCGGATATTGGATTGGCATTTATAGACCAGTTAAGACCGTCAGAAGCCATCCAATTGCTACAAATTCGCAGGCAATTACTCATCGAAGCATTAGACACGGTCAAAGATATTCCGACTCACTCTGGAAGTACGCAATTATTGATTGAACACCAAAAAGCTTTCTTAGAGTTTGAGCTAAATTGGCTTGAAGCCCTGCTCAATTCACTCGTTAATTCCAATTGATTTTCAATATATTTTACAAAAGGAGTACATCATTACTTATGTCAACACAAACCGTAGAAACACTTGTCTCAACCCAGCCGGAAAGATTGAATTTCAAAAAAATCCTTCCAATTTTTGTAATCGTTTTGATCGATCTGCTTGGCTTGACGATTATTATCCCCCTCATGCCCATCTATGCTGCCACCTTTGGTGCAAGCGCTTTCCTGATTGGTCTTCTTGGTGCAACTTACCCCGCCATGCAATTTATTGGTGCACCATTTTTAGGCCGTTTATCGGATCGTTTTGGCCGTAAACCAATTCTAATGGTCAGCCAGTTAGGCACTTTGATTGGTTTTCTCGTCCTTGGTTTCTCCTCAGCATTGTGGATGTTGTTTCTGGCGCGGATTATTGATGGACTTTCTGGGGCGAATATCTCAACCGCCCAGGCTGCCATTAGCGATAGCACCACTGAAAAAACTCGCACCCAGGGTCTGGGATTAATCGGGGCTGCGTTTGGACTAGGCTTCATCCTTGGCCCGATTATCGCCTTCGTTAGTTTGACCTTAAGCGGCAACAATTACCAAATTCCGGCATTTGTCGCAGCTTTTTTCTCCCTCGTCTCTATATTGCTTACATTATTTTGGTTTGACGAAACTTTGCCAAAGGAAGTGCGCGATCATTCCCAACGAAAGCCCGCTTTAACTTTATCTGCCATGCTCAAGGCGCTTCAAAACCCAGCTGTGGGTTTATTATTGGTGCTCATGTTCACCCAGCAAATTGCTTTTGGGGGCTTTGAACAATTGTTAGCCCTCTTCACGCTCAATCGGTTAGGATTTAATGCCTCCCATAATTCCATCATTTTTGTTTACGTTGGTATCTTAGTTGTAGCGATTCAAGGGTATTTCATCGGGAAATGGAGTCGTAAATATGGTGATAAGAAGTTAGTCTATGTTGGATTATTGGCATTGTCGGTTGGATTGATCCTTACTTCTCTAACCCCTCGTGAACCCTTGCCTTCCTATTCAAAAACTGCTTTACTGACTCAATTAAATAGCAACCCCAATTTTCGGACACATGAAAATCCCACTACTCAAAATTTGGCAATCTCAGTGCCGGATGAAAACAATAAGGGGTTCATCGGTTTGGTTTGGTTGATGATTGCCATGATCCCCACGGCTATTGGTGGGGGTATTTTACAACCCAGCATCAATAGTTTGCTCACCCAGCGGGTGGGTAAAGATGAAATAGGCGGTACGCTTGGTATATCGGCAGCCTTTTTAAGTGCTTCAAATGCCATTGCTCCGCTTGTTGGAGGAAGCCTTTTTCAAGCCTGGGGTTCATCTGCACCGTTCTTATTAGGAGGAATCCTCTTGGCTGTATTGTTGATGATTTCCTTATGGCGATTGAAGTAATCGTAAAGGATATATCCTAGGGATTATTCAGTACAAAATTCAGCGCGTATTGGGCATCCTGATCGTTGGGGTTTTGTTCTAAAGCGGCCCGGAAGTCTGCCACTGCGAGATCGATTTTCCCTTGCCGATAGTATGCCCAACCACGCCACATTAACGCCTCTTCAGAATTAGGTGTACGTTTCAAGGCATATTCCGCTAAAGCGAGCAAATCGTCAATCCTGCCGGAATGAAAATAGGCAAAAAATGGACCAAACTGATAGCGATACATTCGTTGCGGTAAGCCAATTTTTCGTGCTTCATCATAAGCTAAAGCGGCATCAGCATATTTTTCAAAATAAACCTGATTCGTGCCGAGATTGAACCATGCATAAGCATCTTGGGGGTTGTCCTCGGTTTGCTTCTGAGCGATGGCTAAGGCGTGTAGCCGGTTTTGTTGCTCGTCCCAATCCGCTCCGAGAATGGCTTTGATTTGGTCTTGTTTTTCGGGTGGGAAAAGGAGTAAATAGACATAATTGAAAGGCTGCCAATATTCTTCCACTTTTGTGTAAGGCACTTTCAGGTCTGCGCCATGGTAGCTATCCTGACTGATAAAGATGCCTTGTCCATCGTCGTAACCGGTGATCAAATTATAATGGGCCGCCCAAAGGTCATCATTGGGATAAAAGGGAGTATCAAAGTAAAAACTCTCTTCAATCATCACCGGAAACCCGGCTGCAATCAGGCGCTTCATCAATTCTAGATTCCCACCCACGCGGTATTCCACTTGTAACCAGCCCACATGGGTGCGCACATAGTACACCAATTCTTCGACATTGACGTTCCGGTCATCGCGTTGGGGTTTAATGATGGATGAAATGGCATATTGATCACCTTGCCAGCCCCAATATCGCAAATACATCGTTAATGCTGCAGGACCACAGTTATTGATGTCTTGTCTCTCCCAAGCGGGGGAGGGTAATGAAAAAGCGTGTGGCAAGGGTGCAAAAGTAGCGCTTGGGGTTGGGGGTTGAGAAAGCGCTGCGCGGGTGGGTGTACTCAGGGAATTCACTGGGGCGTTCCGAGTGACATAAACCGCGGGAGGAGGTAATGGTGTAGGTGGAGGCTCAACCGGGTGGATCACGCCCCAGGCATACGCCCGCATGATCTCCCAGCGCCAGCTGATCCGCCGATTAACCGCAGGGATGCTTAATAGTAACAACAGGAATACAAATAAGAAAACCAATATTGTCAAATTTCGATAAAACTTTTTGCCTGGCATGGCTTTTATTGTATCATTCTTGATTTATAATATCGGACATGAAATATCACATTTGGACAGAAGGTTGTCAAATGAATGTCGCTGATTCACAGCGGGTTGCTTCTGCATTAGAGCATTTAGGGTATGAATACACCTACCAGGCAGAGCAAGCCGATGTGATCGTGTTGAATACCTGTGTGGTTCGCCAAAGCGCAGAAGATAAAGCGTATAGTTGGTTGGGTTCTTTACGACCACTTAAAGCCCAAAAACCGAGTCTGGTGATTAATTTAATGGGCTGTCTGGTTGGCGTCAAAAATCATGAACGCTTAAAAAAGCGTTTTCCCTTTGTGGATGTCTTTTCTGCTCCATCAGACATTGGCCCCTTGGTCTCTTTCCTCACCCAAACGGAAGCCCAACAACACGAGGTGAAGCAGGTCGAAAAACGTTATGCCTTAATGGATGAAGAATTGATCCTGCCACAATATCAACGCGGTAATCTTGCCAGCGCTTTTATCCCCGTGGTGCTAGGCTGTTCACACGCTTGTACATTTTGTATCATTCCCTATCGCCGTGGTGTTGAGCGTAGCCGCCCAGTGAGTGAAATCTTGGCTGAAGCACGGGCATTGGTTAATCAAGGAGTCAAAGAAATTACCTTGCTTGGGCAAATCGTAGATCGATATGGGACAGACCTGGGAGACGGGGTTACGCTAGCAAAGTTGCTTCACCAGCTTCATCAAATTGAAGGATTAGAGCGCATCCGTTTCCTCACCTCCCACCCCAGTTACCTGGATGAGACCCTATTGGATGCCGTTGCGGATTTACCGAAGGTCATGCCACATATCGAAGTCCCGGTGCAGGCTGGGGATGATGATATCCTGAAAGCAATGCGGCGTGGATATACTGCAGATGACTATCGGCGCTTGATTGACCGGATTCGTCAAAAATTACAGCGTAAATCTCCCTTTGTTTCCATCGCCACCGATATCATCGTTGGATTTCCTGGTGAAACCGAGAAGCAATTTCAACATACGTATGATCTTTTGGCAGAATTACGATTGGATGTTGCTCATTTAGCACGTTACTCACCCCGCCCTGGCACGGTTTCTGCCCGAACGATGGAAGATAATGTACCTGAAGAAGAAAAGATGCGCCGTTTCCGTGTGCTGGAAGAACTCCAGGAACGCATCACGGCTGAGATAAATGCGACCTATCTAGGGCAAACTGTGGATGTCCTATTTGAAGAGAATGTGCGCGGACGCTGGAAGGGCAGAACCACTACGAATAAATTGGTGTTTGTGGAAAGTGAGCAGCACCTAACTGCGCAAATCCTGCCGGTTACCATAACCTGGACAGGACCTTGGTCTATGCAAGGACGAATTGCTAGACAGCTATCTTTTCAGGATGTGAAGGAAAAAGACATAACTTCCTGAGGGACAAATTTCAATTCAAAAACATCAAAAGCTCATAAAAACATTATCTATGGAACAAACCGCTTGCAAATTCCGTTAACTGGATGTACACTTTATACAATGGAAGTGGAATAACTTGTCCCTTTATGGAGAAATGAGGAGATGTATGCTTAAGAAAATCGCTCGCCCCCTTTCCCTAATCAGTTTCCTGGCGATCATGGCTTTGGCATGTAATCTCAGCACTGCCACTGCCCCTCAACCGGCGGGTCCGACCAATATCCCTGCCGAAGCAATTTACACTTCCGCTGCTCAAACCTTAGCAGCACAGCTCACTGAAAATGCACCGTTGCAAATTCCGCCTACTGCTACGGTAATGGAACAACCTGCTGGGGAAGAAATCAATCCAACCGCCACATTCACACCGATTCAATTCACGCCCACTGCAACAGCTACGGCAACGCCGCCGTTTACTGCTACCCCCACACTGCCATCCGTCACTGCCAAACAGAATACCAACTGTCGCAGTGGACCGGGTCCGATTTATGATGCGATCGGTGCACTACAAGCCGGGCAAACGTCCTATGCCCACGGTCGGAACAGCACTTCGAGTTGGTGGTATATTGAGAATCCGCGCAAATCGGGCAGCTATTGCTGGGTTTGGAGCGGTTCGACAACCCTCAACGGAAATGCAAGTGAATTGGCTGTCTTAACCCCGCCACCACCACCGCCAACTGCAACCGTTTCAGGAGCAGGATTCAAATCCTCTTATGCCTCGCGTCACAAATGCAGTGGGGATTACTATGCTTATTTCAGCGTTAGCAATAATGGCGGCAAAGTCCTCGAATCAGCTTCGGTGAAAATCCGTGATATGACGGCTGGCACTGTGCTTTCCTCCAACGCGAGCGATAATCCATTCCTTAACGGAACAAGCGATTGTCCCCCTGGGGAAGACCAACTAGAGGTTGGCGACAGCGCCTACGTAGCCGGGTTCATCGGGTCTGTTCCTTCAGGGCACGTGCTCAAAGCCAATATCTATCTATGCACCAAAGAAGGCTTAGGCGGCACTTGTGAATCCGTCGTAGTGCAATTTACTGCGCCTTAATCTGTCATCAACGCTTAGCCTTGTAGAATGCCTTTGACAAAAAACAACGCATTCTACAAGGCTGTGATTTTATCTTGCCTATGAAAAACAATCCTATTTTACGAAATCGTATTTATATCGTCACTATTCTATTCCTTTTGCTGCTGGCTTCCTGTAACATGCCACGGCGTGGCGCAACAACTACACCATCCGGGGCAGCACTCTATACCGCGGCTGCTCAAACGGTTGCGGCTCAATTAGTCCAAGCAACCCTGTTTCCCGCCACGTCGACTCAAATAGCAATTCCAACGATTGCGATTCCAGCCACTCCAAACCCAACCGCAACGGAGATCCCTCCCACTCCAACCAATACTGCGATCCCTCCCACTCCGACCCCGTTGCCTTGCGATCGAGTTAAATTTATCAAAGACATCACTTATCCTGATAACAGTGTTGTGGATCCAGGAGCTACTTTCACAAAAACATGGCGCCTTCAAAATGCTGGCGCTTGCACTTGGTCACCCCAATATGCGCTTGTCTTTACAGCCGGAGAACCGATGGGCACACCCGCTTCGGTTCCCTTGCCGAAATATGTTGCGCCGGGAGAAATGGTGGACGTATCGGTCACCCTTACTGCACCGACAGCCGGAGGAACCTATAAGGGGGAATACAAGTTACGCAATGCATCCAATGGTATCTTCGGGATTGGCGATAACAACCAATCTTTTTATGTTCAAATAAAAGTCCCTACCCAAAGCGGAGTGGTTTTCGATTTCCTTTCCAAAGCGAATGCTGCTGTATGGAAGAGTGGCACCGGTAGCACCTTCGAAAACGATATCACCTTCAATAATGCCGATGATGATCCTAATGGAACAGCCAAAATAAAAGAAGGTGTGACCTTAGAAAATGGTTCCACTTCAAGCAAAGTTTTACTCACCTATCCCAAGCGAGTAGATAATGGTTTCATAGCGGGTACTTATCCAGCTTATACGGTACAAAATGGCGACCATTTCCGCGCCCGCATTGGGTTTATGCTTACCGGTGGGGCATGTGGCTCCGCCAAAGTGAAATTCCGCTTGAACGCTGTGGTAGATGGAAAAATCAACACCATCCAGACCTGGGATAAAACCTGTTCGGGAGATTTGACCGCGGTGGATGTGAATCTCTCCGCTTTGAAAGGCAAAACAGTTCAATTCATGCTGGCGGTCTTAGCCAATGGTCCCGCCACAGATGATTGGGCGATCTGGAGTTCACCGCGTATCGAGCATCCCTGATAGCAAAAAGCGGAAGCGGTGCACAAGGGTTCGTTAATATACGATGAGAATTTCACCTGCAAGGATTATCCTAATCGTGTATCAGTATAATAACGTTATCAATCGCTGCTCAACTTGTGCTGTGTATTTTTCACTAACGAAGCAATACTGCCAAAGTAGACAAGCCTGTTCGCTAGGAATGAATGCATGGTTAAAAAGCATCGTATTCAAACCCACCAATAACGAAATAACGCTGAGCAGTCAGGTAAGAAACTGTAGATAAGGAGTACGTATGTTCACAAGAATGGAAAGGCTAGGAGCATTCATGCTAGCCATCACACTTTTGATAAGCGGATGTAAGGGGAAGGGGGAAGCCACACCGAATCCACAGGCAGTCTTTACTGCAGCTGCAGAAACGGCTTCCGCCCGGATGACAGAAATGGCAGCGGTAACGCCTGTTCCTACCGATACCCCTACCCAACCTCCGACCGAAACCCCGACGATTACTGCCACCTCTGCTCCTCCAACGGCGACACTGCCACCCGCTGCTGCAGGAACAGTAATGGATCGAGTCGAGTTCGTTGCAGATGTCACTGTTCCTGATAATACGGTATTTGCCCCAAACCAGAGCTTCAAAAAGACCTGGCGGTTAAAAAATGCCGGATACACGACCTGGACCTCCGCCTATTCCTTGATTTTCTTCAGCGGCGAAAAGATGAACTCGCCTACAGCCATCCCGCTGCCGGGTGATGTTCCCCCAAATGGCACAGTGGATTTAACCGTTGACCTCGTTTCACCTGCCACGCCAGGGCAATACATTGGTTATTACATGTTGCGAAATCCGCAAGGGAAAAACTTTGGGCTTGGTCCAAATGCCGACCAGGCGTTTTACGTCTGGATCAACGTTGCTGCCAATGGGACTGTGGTTGCTTCAGTTACCCCCACAGGTCCAACCGCTACCCTGGGAACACCCGGCACCCCCAGCCCAACCGTTGCTCCCACTTCGAGCAGTGTAATTACCAACCCAGCTATTTCAGTGGATAATGCGAGTTTTACCGGCACCTGTCCGCATACCTTTGTCTTCCCGATACAATTTACCGTCAGCCAGGCTACTTCGGTAACTTATAAACTGGAAGCTGGAAGCGGTACGCCGGATGTGAAATTAACCTTACCCGATCCATTGACCCAAAATGTCAACCCAGGCAACTATACCAATTCATTTCAATTAACGATCAGCAGCTCGATGAGTGGCTGGGCGAAGCTGCATATTACCGCTCCGGTGGATATTTCATCGAATGTTGTGAACTTTGCATTAACGTGTCAATAAATGGAATGCGGAAATAGAATGTGGGTGTGCGGCATGCGCACCCCATATCACGCTACATAAATGGACAGTTTGAAACTCGTCCGCGACATTAAAAAAAAGGCAATAGAATTTGGATTTGATCTGGTGGGGATCACAACTCCTGATCCCCCTGATCATTATGATATCTATCAATCCTGGATTCAGGCAGGCTATCAGGGGGAAATGGAATACCTTGCTAACCCCCGCGCCCAAATTTGTCGCGCCAACCCTAAAGAATTGCTGGCGGAATGCCAATCGATTATCATCCTTGCCGCTCGTTATCCTAACCCATGTAAAGACCCTGATGAAGGCATTCTTTCATCATCTGATCCATCCCCAGACTTTCCCTTGAATCAGCGAAACGAAAGTAAAAAACCAAATCTGATTCCAACCGGGCGGGTGGCAGCGTATGCTTGGGGAAAAGATTATCACGGCGTCTTGAAAAAGCGCATGAAAGACCTGGCGAAATCGATTGCAGAGGCTTGCGGTAAGCCCATCCAATACCGGGTATTTACCGACAGTGCGCCTATCCTTGAAAGAGATTTGGCGCAACGAGCTGGTTTGGGCTGGGTGGGTAAAAATTCGTGTTTAATCAATCCCAAGATCGGCTCTTTTTTCTTCCTTGGCGAGATTCTGCTCGATATCCCATTGCCATCAGATGATCCATTCACGGCGGATTTCTGTGGGAAATGCAACCGCTGTATTCAAGCCTGTCCGACTCACTGTATTCTTCCCGACCGAACCCTTGATGCTCGCCGTTGTATTTCCTATTTGACGATTGAATTGAAAAACGCCATACCTGATTCATTGCGACTTCTCATCGATGACTGGGTCTTTGGTTGTGATCTTTGTCAGATCGTGTGTCCATGGAATAATCATGCCCTTGAACAGCCGGTTGACCCAGTTTTCCAGCTCAGAATGGATTTGTTCCCAATCAATCTCGCTGAGGTCCTACAATCCGATGAAGAACAATTCCGCCATCGTTACCCGCAAAGCCCATTGCAGCGTGCAAAATGGCGCGGGTTAGCCCGCAATACCGCAATTGTGTTGGGGAATCGAGCCCAAAAAGACCCCCAAGTATCCGAAGAGATCGTTTCAATATTGGCTCGGGCATTAAGGTCACACCCAGATGGGTTGGTAAGGCAACATATTGTTTGGAGCCTGCAACAAATAGATAGTGAAGCAGCAAAGAATGCCCTTCGACAACACATCCAATATGAGCAAGACGAGACAGTACTCAGCTTAATTCGCAATATCATTGGTGTAGAATAAGTATGATGAGGGAAAAAATCGCTGGGATAACGATAAAACATGCATTTATCCTTTGTCTTTTCGTCATCTTGATCAGCTCGGCATGTGCTACTCCACCTGCTTCATCAATAATAAACTTGGTTACTCCTTCGCCCACGCTGCAAGACACAAGAACCTCGCTGTCATTTACCGCATCTCCAAGCAGAACTCCGACGCGCCAGATTTTTTATGCAACTCTATCGCCTTCACCATCATCCCCATCAATTACTACTCTCCTTTTTACTGGGGTTATTGTGCCAGCACGCTGTGTCCAGGCAGCCATAGATAAAGCAGAGAACGTTGATTATCCTTATGATGAGGTTCGTCCCTATATCCAAAAAGCGGATCTGGCGATTGGTACTTTCAATGCGACAATGAGCGATATCGCGCCTCATACAGGCTGTGTGTCCACCTATGTACTGGTTGGAAGTCCAGAAAATGCCGATGCGTTAGCACGGGCTGGATTCGATGCCATGAGTGTTGCCACCAATCACATCAAAGATTGCGGAGTTACAACTTGTGGAGACCAAGCTTTTTTCGATACATTGGATAACCTCCATAGAGTGGGTATTCAGACTGTGGGAGCGGGGAAAAATGAAGATGAAGCATTGCAACCCCTCTTTTTCAACATCCATGGTGTGCGTTTTGCCATCCTCTCTCAGGGACAAATAGAGCAAGGTGGTGTATATGCTGCTCAAAATAAAGCGGGCATCGCTCACTTAACAAAAGAGAACATCCAGAAGCTCATGCGAATAGCTCGTAAAGAAGCGGATGTGGTGATATTTATGCCGCATTGGGGTCCGGAAGACAGTGCCATACCGAATTGGATCCAACGAAATCTGGCACACATGATAGTTGATGAGGGTGCCGACATAGTTGTAGGTAATCACACCCATGTTGTTCAGGGTTATCAAAAAATAAATGGGTCTTGGGTTTTTTATGGTTTAGGGAATTTTTTGTTCGATCAATGGCAGCGCGATCATCAGCAGGGAGTGATGTTGCTTGTGCGTTTTCAAGGCGCAAAACTGCTCGATTTTCAATGGATTCCTACGCATGTGGATAAAAGTGGGCGTATTTATCTTGCCGATCAAGCCGAATCTGCTGAAATCATACAGCGCATCGAACAAGCCAGCCTAGATTTACGCTAATAACTGTTCATCCATTGCGGACTGGCACTGTTTGCACACTCCAAAGAGCTGCAGCCAATGTTCTTTCACCTGATACCCGCTTTTCTCGCTGATCGTATCGATTAGCTCCTCAATCCCGCTTTCATCTCCTTCGAAAAATTCCACCCTACCGCATTTTACACAGATCAATAAATGCTGATGACCCGAGAATGCGGCAATAAAAGCCTGACATCCGCCGGGTTGATGGACGCGTTGGATTAGATGTAGCTCCTCCAGCTTTTCTAAAGTTCGATATACCGTTACTAAACCTAACCGTGGATATCGCCGCCGTGCCTGTTCATAGACATCGAATGGATTAAGGACATGTTGACTTTCTGCCATGGTTTCTACAACAACACGCCGGGGGGCAGTGATACGATAACCGTTTGATTGCAGACAATCTAACCATTCTTCTGTTTTGTTCATAAAATGTCCTTAGTAGTAAACATTGCACACTAGGCTTTCCGCCAGCGTACATTGCGCCACGCCCAAACTATGAGAAAAATCAGTGTCGTGGTTAACACAATCACACCGCCGGATGCCAAGGAGAAGTAGTACGAAAGATACAAACCGATCAAACCGGAGAGGGATGCAATGAACGCAGCTACAAATATCATGCGCGGCAGGCGCGGCGAAATGAGATAAGCTGTTGCAGCGGGAGTGACCAACATTGCCACCATTAATGCCACTCCTACCGTTTGCAGCGAAACGACAATTGCCAAGGCGATTAAAATCATCAGAAAGAAATCCAATAATTTGGCGGGCAATCTTAATGTAGCTGCTAAAATTGGATCAAATGAAAGCACCAAGAATTCCTTATAAAATCCAAACACACTTAACAAAATTAACAAACTGAATGAGCCAGATAACCATAAATCTTTGCCACTGACACCGAGCACATCCCCAAATAAGAAATGCGATAGATCAACGGAATAACTGCGTACGGTAGAGATTAAAGTGATTCCCAACGCAAACATTCCGGCAAAAATGATCCCGATTGCAGTATCTTCTTTTATTTTAGTGTTGCGACTGATTGCGCCAATCCCCAAGGCACTAACTACTGAGGCGATCAGAGCCCACCAAAATAAGGGCTCGCGGGCACCATTGCCTAGCAAATACCCAACCGCCACCCCTGGCAAAATGGCGTGTGCTAAGGCATCACCAAAAAAAGCCATGCCGCGTAACACAACGTATGTTCCCACTACTGCACACACAGTGCCCACCATGATGACGGCGATGAGACCGCGCACCATAAATGGATATTGTAAAGGTGCTAATAACCACTGGCTCATGGATGTTCCTCCCCTCCTTCGCAGCAGCTGCCCTCAACCGCCACGATCCCTTGACTGCTTTGGACGAAGTGTAAGTGCCCCCCATAGGCTTGCAGAAGAATATCTGGTTGTAGGACTTGGTTGGGACTGCCAAAAGCGATCAAACGCACATTGAGCAACAGCACTTTGTCAAAATGTTCTTCTGCCAATTTTAAGTCATGCAATGCCAACAAAACCGTCACGCCCTTGGTTTGTAAAATTTCGAGGATGCGAAAAATGTCTTCTTGAGTGGTTAAATCGAGCCCGGTCAATGGTTCATCTAATAAGAGCAATTCTGCTTCTTGCGCTAAAGCGCGGGCAATGAACATCCTTTGTTGTTGTCCTCCAGAGAGTTGATGGATCAGGCGGTGAGCAAGAGGCGTTATCCCAACTGTTTCCAATGCTTGCTGAACGATTTCCCAGTCATGCCGCGTAGGATTATGGAATAGACCTAATTTTCCAATTCGACCCATCATCACCACATCACGCACCGTGACAGGAAAATTCCAATCCACCTGGTTGCGTTGGGGAACATATCCGATGCAAATATGCCCGCTTGGTTCATGGCCATAAATGTCGATGTTTCCCTCGCTAGGTTTAAGGACACCGGCAATGATTTTCAGCAAAGTGCTTTTTCCAGCTCCGTTGGGACCCACAATCGCAACTCGCTCGCCGTGTTTGATTTCGAAGCTGATATCTTCTAGGGCATTGAACCCATCATAGCGCAGGGACAAATGCTCTACTTTCAACAAAGGACTGCCCACCGCATGGGGATGACGGTGGGATATCCAATGGCGTGTCTTGATTAGTTCTTCCGTTAAACTCATCTTTTCCTTTCAAAACCGCATATTATTTCAATGCCTGCACGATAACCATTACATTATAGCGCATGAATTTCAGGTAAGTATCTGCTTCGCCGCCGGGTTCAGATAAAGAACCGGTGTAGAAACGGACGATTTTTATGCCGGTATCTTCTGCAACCCGCTCAGCTAAAGATGGATTGACAGTTTTCCCGACAAAAATCGCTTTAATGTGATACTGTTTTATCGTGTCTTCCAATGCTGCGATGTCTTGAGCAGAAGGCTCTGCCATGCTGGAATAGCCAGGGATGACTGCACCTTCTTGGATGAATCCATATTGTTTCGCAAAATAGGTGAATACCAAATGATCGGTCACTAATTTACGGTTATCGGGCGGAATTGAATTTACTTGCTGGCGAATCCAGCCATCTAGTTCTTTCAATTGGTTGATGTAAGCATCCCCATTTTGCTTATAGAGCTGTGCATGGGCGGGGTCTTTTTCACTTAGCGTGCGTACAATGTTTTGCGTCCAAACGATCACGTTATTGGGATCAAACCAAAGGTGCGGATCACCAGCGCTATGTGCCTGCGCCTCTGGGGTTTTATTGCCCGTCGAAGGGGTTTCAAGCGCGTGTTCGAACTGTGCCTCGGCAGATTGAAGGAGCTCAATTCCTTCTGAGACGGAGACCATTTTGTTGGTAGCACCAGCGCTCTCAAGTAGAGGGGTTAAAAATTCCTCTAAACCTGCGCCGTTTGCAAAGATAATGTCTGCATTAGTGACTTTAGCGACATCTTGTGGTGAGGGTTGAAACGAGTGTGGATCAGCTCCTACCGGCAACAGAACGGAGAGATCGATTACATCTCCCCCGACATTTTTGACAACGTCACCAACGATGGTGGTTGTCGCTAAAACATGGAGAGTTTTATTTGCGGAAACAGGGGAGGGGGTTGGCTGCGTTGAATTACACGCATATAGAAAAAGGGATAGGACGATAATGATAAACAGAATGAAGTTCCAGCTGCGTTTCATAGAAAGACACCTCTTTAA
>DAOTVW010000036.1:0-2001 GCA_034436035.1 Anaerolineales bacterium | reverse complement strand
AACTTAGCCTATATTGGTTTTGGGCAATTGCCGGGTGGGGTAATCCTGTTCTGGTTCTATCAAATATTGGCTGTTGCGTTACTAGCGGCTGCCTCGATGACTGCCTTTCAAGATTTACAGGCTACCGCATGGCGCGATGTCGCCATCGGTGAAATACCAGAAATTGTTGTTCATCGCAATGCCGCGGGTACATTTACGCGCTCTGTCACCGCAGGATTCATTGTGGCAGTGATTATTCAACTCCTCGTGCGTGGTCATACTACTGCAGCAGTACCCTACTATGGCATTGGTGTATTCATGCCGATTATGGCGATGGGCTTTGCGATTCGCCGACACATCCTCTTGCATTACACTGGCAAGACCCGGGTTTGGGGCAGTTTTGGAGCCACCTTTGCGGCGATTTTGGCTGGGCTGGTATTTGTTGGTCAAATCGTAGGCAAGTGGGAAGAAGGTGGTTGGGTTGTGCTGATTTCATTCAGCGTCCTAATCCTTACGGCTCATGCATTATTGATTTCCCCAATTGGCTATCGAAACCCGCAGCAAATATACCGTATCGTCCGCCAGAAAGCCCGCGTTCAAGGTGCAATGGGATCGATCGTCGAGTGGCAATCCCTGAAAATGCAGGAATATCGTTACGAGATCTTGGTTTTGGTTACACGTCTTATGGCGATTTTTGGCGTCCGCCGTCCAATGCGATTTGAGCCACCGCCTCCTGCTGGGGATTATGTAGAAGTCGTGCATTCCGCTGAGGCGAATGTGGATACGATCCTGCGCAAGTATTTGGAGGATATGTATGGCACAATCGAAAAACCTCCTGCTCGCTAAAAATGGAATAAGTAATCTTATCAAGGAATTACTCGAAAAAAGTGGAGTGAAATAATAATCATCGCCACAATACTCTCTATTGCTCTTGAAGAGATCACATCTATTCAGATGTTACTTTAGTCGAATAATTCGATACTTGATACCCAAACAGCTATCCCGATTTGAGGATAGCTGTTTTTATCTTTTTATTATTTGTTTTATTTCCCTTTTTATTCTTTATTAATTCATTCTGCTTATAGTGTATGCCGAAAGATGATTAGTAGATTAGTCTCTAGGGAATGATTATATCTATGAAAAAAAATAATTTTTCATTTAATCTAATAGAGAAAAAATTTCAATATGAGCTTGAGAATTATCAACTACTCTATAATGCTCAGCCAGCTCAAATCCGTAATCATTTACATCAGCAAGGAAAGCAAATTGTTCAAGACATTTTGGATGGTTTGAGTTGGATCCAATTTTCTTTCCCGGAATATATTTATTTAACAGATGGAGTGGATAGTGCTTGGAACAAATGTTGGATAGCTCCTCGATATCGCCAACAACAAGTTGGTCATCGACTCCTGCGACATTTTCACATTGACATAATCCATGCCCTTTTAGAACGATTTGATGAATTACAAAGTTCCTCTCATCAAGCTGTTGTCTTTTGTGTACGATTATTACGATTTTTAATGGCAAAAGAATTATTAGCAACTCTTTCAAATGGAGAACAGATAATTAGGTTATCGAAAGAAAATAAAATACCGTCTCTCTCCCAATTTTCAGATCATCTGATTTCACTACGAATATCTTTCTTAAATTCTTCGAGCGAAACAATGAGCCGAGTTGATCGTAGCAACCAGTTGGATAAGATTTCCACGGATCAGGTTTTTACGAATGATGGTCTCCAAAAGCTTCACCATTCAGATGATTTTCCTGAAATTTTCTTAGAATTGGAAATTTCCTTACGTTTATTAGAAATTGCGTTTGTCATTGAACCGTCAATTATCGAAGATCCAACATTTAAACAAAACTACGAATTTGTTATTACTCAATACAAATCGGAGGGTCAGGCATATGCGCGATATCAGACGATGGAGATCATCCGCACGATACGAGAGCGGGCAGCCCAAAATGCGTTGAATCGGGGATTGAGTCTGAGCCTACCCTATTTTGACGATCAAGCGCTAGAGC
>DAOTVW010000035.1:0-7799 GCA_034436035.1 Anaerolineales bacterium | reverse complement strand
GAGACAGGTCGGTCTCTATCCGCTGTGGGCGTAAGGGATTTGAGAGGAGCTGCCCCTAGTACGAGAGGACCGGGGTGGACAGACCTCTGGTGTGCCAGTTGTCGTGCCAACGGCATCGCTGGGTAGCTATGTCTGGCAGAGATAACCGCTGAAAGCATCTAAGTGGGAAACTCGCCTCAAGATGAGATCCCTCATGGCATAAGCCAGTAAGACCGCAGGTAGACTACCTGCTTGATAGGCGGCAAGTGTAAGCACAGTAATGTGTTAAGCTAAGCCGTACTAATGGTCGAGGGCTTTACCGTGATGCGGAGAACTCGGAATTTTTCGGAAGCCTATTCAGTATTTTCAGTAATCATTATCTTGTAAAGAAGTCTCTTGGTGATTGGAGCGACGGAGGTACACCCGGCCACATTCCGAACCCGGTCGTTAAGCCCGTCAGCGCCGATGGTACTTGGGGGGCGACCCCCTGGGAGAGTAGGTCATCGCCAAGAGGCTTTTTTGATTCATTGCCAATGCTATACAACCACATTCCCCCAAATCCTGTTGTGAATTGATATCTTATAGGAATTTTAATATCTCTTTAATCTCCCTTTATTTTTCCTTCTTTTTACGGTATAATTAGCGTGAGTTTGCACGATCTGCCGATGTTTTGGAAACGATAAGGAGGTACTTTTTTCAGGCAAATTCATGTTCCTTGTCCTTTATTAGTTATCCAATTCGGCTGGATGCGCGAACCTCAGCCGAATTTTTTATGATTCGAACCAGAAAGGAGGTGAGTTTCGTTGACCGTAGTGAATTTGCGACCCAATGAATCCCAGGATTCGCTGCTTAAGCGTTTCCGCAAAAAAGTGGCAAAAAGTGGTGTTCTCAGCACGGTACGCCGCAAACGCTGGTTCGTTTCTAAAAGTGAATTACGACGGATTGCAAAAAAGAAAGCCACCCGCCGCTTTAAACGCCGCCAGACAGTTGAAATAGAATAAGCGACTAATTTGATTGAATGAAACGGAGGAGTGAATGGCAAAAGATGAAGATAAAATTCAGGTCGAAGGTACAGTCATTGAGGCTTTGCCTGGCACTCAATTTAAAGTCCGCTTAGAAAACGGACATGAGGTTTTGGCATATCTTTCCGGAAAAATGCGTAAATATTACATTCGCATCTTGTTAGGTGATAAGGTTCGGGTAGAGATGTCGCCTTATGATCTTACACGGGGGCGAATCGTTTACCGGCATAAGAAATATGCCGATGAACCAGATATCGAGGAATAATTCATCTTTATTGTTCATTCACGGTTTGCTTATTGGATAAATAAAAAGGCTGCCTAGTTTGGCAGCCTTTTTTATACATGATTTAATATGAAGAAAGCACCTTCATATAATTTGCCCGTTCGATAACGGATGGGTCTGCAATGGCTTGCTGACTCATGCTCCCGATCATTTGTGATACCGATGTGTATTCATGCGTGACCAGCCAGTTTTCTAAATCACTTAACATGACTGTGGCATGTTCCACGCCGTTTTGGAGAAAAGCGGAGGTGACCATGGTGACTTTTGCCCCTGCCATCAGTGCCTTGAGCATATCTTCTGCAGTGTGCACGCCACTGGTTAATGCAAAATCTATTTTGATTTTTCCATACAGGATGGCAATCCAACGCAATGGCAAACGCATCTCATTCGAATTGCTCAACACCAAATGGGGAATTACTTTCAACTCTTCTAAATCAAAATCGGGTTGATAGAAGCGGTTGAATAGCACTACGCCATTCACGCCTGTTTCACTTAATTTTTTGACGAAGTTGGGCAATGAGGTGAAGAATGGGCTTAGTTTGACTGCAAGTGGGATTTGCACCTGCCGACGGACATTGTCGATTAGTTTCAGATATTCTGATTCCAGTTCCGCGCTCGTTACCCCTGGATTGGTGGGGAGTACATATAAATTCAATTCGAGCGCATCTGCACCAGCATCCTGAATACGTTTCGCATATTCAACCCAGCCGCCATCGGTAATGCCATTTAAGCTACCGATGACTGGGACATTGACGGATTTCTTGACATTGGTCAAGTGCCGTAGATACGTATCTGTACCAATACTGTACTGTCCAACTTCTGGAAAATAGCTGAGCGCTTCAGCAAACTGATCTGTGCCGCGTGTAAGGTCTTCATTCAGTTTGAGGCTTTCGCGTAATATTTGTTCTTCAAATAATGAGTGCATGACAATTGCCGAAACCCCTGCGCGCACGATTTGTTGAGCGGTTTCTACTTTTTGGGCAAGTGGAGAAGCCGATGCAACTAAAGGGTTTTTTAGCTGAATCCCTAGATAGTTTGTGGATAGATCTACCATTTTTTACTCCTTTTATTTTGTTTATAAAAAGAGGGCTTGCCAATATTGGTAAGCCCTCGCTGGCATGGTTATTTAGTCACCGCTTCCATTGTTTCCGGAAGAGGGATTGCTGTAGGTCATGGTTGCCATCTGGCGATATAATTCCCAGCGGCGATTGGCGTCTTTTTGCGCTAATTTGATGAGCATTTCAGCACGTTGTTCATCGGTTTGGACGAGCATCTTGTAGCGGGTTTCATTATAGGCATATTGCTCAATGGGTACACTGGGGTCTTTGCTATCGAGGATGAGCGGGTTCTTCCCTTCATCGGCGAGGAGCGGGTTATAGCGATAGAGTGGCCAGGCACCCGAGGCAACTGCTAATTTCTGCTGCTCCAACCCGTATTTCAGGTCATAACCATGGGCGATACAGTGACTGTATGCAATGACAAGAGATGGACCTGGATAGGCATCCGCTTCGAGTAGGGCGGTCAGGGTTTGTTGATCGTTAGCTCCCAGTGCTACTCTGGCAATATAGACATATCCATAAGACATTGCCATCATTCCAAGGTCTTTCTTGGGTAATCCTTTTCCAGCGGCAGCAAACTTTGCTACCGAAGCGCGCGGAGTGGATTTTGAAGCTTGTCCACCGGTATTGGAATAGACCTCGGTATCCAATACAATAAGGTTGACATTCCGCCCAGAAGCTAACACATGATCGAGTCCACCATAACCGATGTCATATGCCCAACCATCTCCACCCACAATCCAAACACTCTTCCGCACCAGTGAATCAGCAACGGAAAGCAATTGTTTGGCTTCTAAACTCGATTGTTGCTCCAGTTTTTGTTTGAGGATGGCGATTCGTTCGCGTTGCTGGCGAATGCCGGCTTCACTGGATTGATCGGCATTCAGGATAGCATCCACGAGGTTATCTCCTAGAATGCCGGCAAATTTCGGCAGCAGCTCACGGGCAAATTCGTTTTGCTTATCGAGGGTGAGGCGGAAACCCAATCCAAACTCAGCATTGTCCTCGAACAAGGAGTTAGACCAGCTAGGACCACGTCCTTCGCGATTGACTGCCCATGGGGTGGTTGGCAGGTTTCCACCGTATATCGAGGAACAACCAGTGGCATTTGCAACCATTAAGCGATCCCCAAAGAGCTGGGTGATCAATTTGAGGTAAGGGGTTTCCCCACATCCAGCGCAAGCACCAGAGAATTCGAATAGGGGTTCTAGCAATTGGGAATTTTTCACCGTGCGGACGCTGATGGCTGTGCGATCGACTTCTGGAATGGACAAGAAATAATCCCATTTGACGCGTTCGCGCTCTCGTATAGGAGGTTGAGGAGCCATATTGATCGCCTTGCGCCCGGTCTGGGTTTTGTCTTTTGCGGGGCAAGCTTCGACGCAGATGCCACAACCAGTACAATCTTCTGGTGCTACAGCGATGGTAAATTTCATCCCCGGAAGTTCTTTAAATTTTGCGTCGATGGCGTTCCATCCTTCAGGAGCGTTCTTCAAGAAGCCGGGATCATATACTTTTTCACGGATGACTGCATGTGGGCAGACGATAGCACATTTGCCGCACTGAATACACAGGTCTGGTTCCCATACCGGAATTTCAAGGGCGATATTGCGTTTTTCCCAACGGGTTGTCGCTGAAGGATACGTACCGTCCACGGGGAAGGCGCTGACCGGCAATGAGTCACCCTCAAGGGCAATCATTTTCCCGAGCACTTCGCGAACAAATTGAGGGGCTTCTGGTGGTACCGCTGGGCGGCGGGTGAACTGACTGGTGACTTTATCCGGCACTTTGATCTCATGCAAATTCTCTAAAGTTTGGTCCACCGCTTCAAAGTTCTTTTTGACCACTGCTTCGCCGCGTTTCCCGTAAGTTTTCTGAATGGCTTTCTTTATCTGATGAATTGCTTCATCTTTGGGCAGGACACCGGAGATAGCAAAGAAGCAGGTCTGCATGATGGTGTTGATGCGGGTGCCCATGCCGGTTTTCTTGGCAACCTCATAGGCATCAATAATATAGAACTTGAGCTTTTTTTCAATGATGTCTTTTTGAGTTTCTCGCGGGAGGTGATCCCAGACCTCGTCTGGTCCGTAGATGCTGTTTAGCAAGAAAACTGCCCCTGGAGCAGCCATTTTGGTAATATCAAACCGTTCCAGGAAGGAGAACTGATGGCAAGCGACAAAGTTTGCCTGATTGATTTGGTAAGGCGCCCGAATGGGTTTTGGTCCAAAGCGTAAGTGCGATATGGTTACTCCGCCTGATTTTTTCGAATCATAGACAAAATAACCTTGGGCATAGTTATCGGTTTCTTCACCAATGATTTTGATAGAGTTTTTATTGGCGCCCACTGTTCCATCGGATCCCAAACCCCAGAAGACACATCGTACCGTTTGAGGGTCTTCGATATCGAAGGATGGGTCGAAATCAAGGCTGGTTTTGGTTACATCGTCTTCGATGCCAACTGTGAAATGATTTTTCGGTTCTGCTTTTTGAAGCTCATCGAATACCGCTTTTGCCATTGCGGGTGTGAATTCTTTGGAGGATAGACCATAGCGACCGCCAATGACCCGAGGGTAAGGACGATTAGCAAATTGTGCGTATGGTACGCTGCCTTCTGCCAAACCTTCATTAATTGCGGTGACGACATCTTGGTATAGGGGTTCGCCAGCAGCGCCGGGTTCTTTCGTTCGGTCTAACACGGCGATGGCTTTAACTGTGGGTGGTAATGCCTCGAGGAAGTGGAGGACAGAGAAAGGCCGATAAAGATGAACCTTGAGTACGCCCACTTTTTGTCCTCTTTCTGCCAGGTATCGCGCAGTTTCACCCGCAGTCTCACTACCTGAGCCCATGATGACAATGACTCTTTCAGCTTGTGGATCTCCGATATAATCGAAGAGGTTATAGCGTCTGCCACTGATTTTCGCAAATTTATCCATTACTTTTGCAACGATATCTGGGCAGGCAGCATAGAATGGGTTGATGGTCTCACGTTCCTGGAAGAATGTGTCGGGATTTTGGGCAGTACCGCGGATGAAAGGATGATCGGGGGAAAGGGCACGCTCTCGATGTGCTTGAACGAGAGAATCATCAATCATAGCGCGCAGATCATCTTCACTGAGTTGTTCGATTTTGTTAACCTCATGGGAGGTGCGGAAGCCATCGAAGAAGTGCAGGAATGGTACCCGAGATTCGAGGGTGGCGGCATGGGCAATCGCTGCCATATCATGTGCTTCCTGGACAGAGCCAGAGGCAAGCAGTGCAAATCCAGTGGATCGGCATGCCATCACATCTGAATGATCACCGAAAATGGAAAGTGCATGGGTAGCGATAGTACGAGCAGAGACATGGAAAACTGCCGGGCTAAGCTCTCCAGCGATCTTAAACATATTTGGGATCATGAGAAGGAGACCTTGAGAGGCCGTAAACGTTGTGGTTAATGCTCCGGCTTGTATGGCACCATGTACGGCACCGGCTGCGCCACCTTCTGATTGCATTTCGGTTACGGACGGTATCGTTCCCCAAATATTCGGTTTCTTTTGGGCCGCCCATTCATCGGCAAATTCACCCATGCCTGAAGATGGGGTAATTGGATAAATGGCAATCACCTCACTCAGACGGTAGGCAACATACGCGGTCGCTTCATTTCCGTCAATTGTAATAATCGTTTTTGACATTTTTCAACTCCATTGAAAATTAAGTTTTCGCAAAAATTCCTACCAAAATAAATGGTATGGAATTAAATATCGAGTTAAATTTATAAGTAGGCAAGAAATAGTTTAATCCGTTGTCCACAAATAGAATAGTAATATATTACATAAAATTGTTTGTAACCTGTCATATATCGGACTAATCATGGCAAAAAACTTGCAATATATCCTTATTGATTTTCGATTCTGATAGAAAATGCCAACTAGAAGATGAGAATAAATCATTAGTTAAATGCTTGACCATGCCAAACCATTAATGAGATTTATGCTATACTGATATTATGTTAGAGAATCACAATATCTGGCAATCCTGGTCACGACAACTCCACAAATGGGGGATGGCGGATATAGTAGAAAATCTTCTTGAATCCTTTAGCGGTTTTGATGATATTTTACGCCATCTCATTTATTTCATCGAGCCATTCGTTTTTGGTGATCGACGGAACAATACCATTCAAGCTTTGCTAGCTCTCTGTGATGATGAATGCGCTCGTTCTAGTTTTCTGGAAATCCTCAAGGATACTGACGCATGAGCATTAATAATTTGATCGGCTTGGCTTTCTTGTTCTTTTTCATTTTGATGCTGGTGGCGGTTTATTTCCTTTTAGAAAAAAGAAAAGGATCAATTTTAAGGGAAATACCCGCTTTTTACTATCTTCAGCGGGCGATCGGATTATCCGTAGAAGATGGTAAAAGAATTCATCTAGCATTAGGCTGGGGAAACCTCTTTGAGGAACCCTTCAGCAGTGGATTAATTGGACTTAATATCTTAGAAAGACTAACGCGGGTCGCGCTATTTAGCGATAAGCCTCCCATGGCGACGAGCGGTAATGGCGGCTTAATGCTGTTATCCCAAGATACAATTCGACATTCCTATCGTAGTTTTGGATTAGCGGTGCCTCATCAAATCTATGAAAGCCAGATGATCGGTGTCACGCCATTTTCCTATGCGATCGCTACTCAACCTATAATCAAAGATGAAAAGGTCTCTGTAGACATTTTACTTGGTCACTTCAATTCGGAATTGGGATTGATATTGGATGCTTCTGAGCGCCAGAATAATCTATCCATCGGGGGCAGCGAAAACCTTACAGCACAAGCAATTTTTTATGGCATATCCAATTTTCCCTTGATTGGTGAAGAAGTTTATGCAACCGGGGCATATATGGGTAGCAATCGGATGCATAAAGCCAGCATTCAGGTGCAAGATTATTTTCGTTGGGGAATTATTTTATTCATTCTAATGGGAATAGTATTAAAAGTTTTGGGGATTTTATGAAAACAAAAATCTACGCTCCATTTTCCATTGCCATTGCCGTATTATCCGCAATCCTTGTTTTGCTTGGCTATTTTTTTGAGAATGGTTTTCTCAACCAAACTCGGTCGTTGTTGCTGGAGAACGCAGTCATCCTGGCTGCCATCGCTTTGATCATGGGGGTGATTAACATGGTGCGCGTGCATTGGATGCAGCTTCGAGAAAGAAAAGGAAACACGCTTTATCATTTGACTTTTTTCTTTGGGTTGATCATCACATTATTGATCGGTGGATGGTTCGGTATAACTAATCCAACTAGCTATTGGCTCTATGACACGATAGTCATTCCGGTCGAGGCGAGTCTGATGGCAGTTATGGCAATATCCTTAACGTACTTATTGACGAAGATAATAAACCGACGCAAAGATTTCTTCAGTGCTGTTTTTTTGATCTCTGTTTTGGTAGGGTTGCTTATTTCTGCACCATTCCTTGGTCAAG
>DAOTVW010000034.1:0-13471 GCA_034436035.1 Anaerolineales bacterium | reverse complement strand
TGTTAGGGATCATTGGGCCTAACGGTGCTGGGAAGAGCACCCTCCTTCGGCTCATTGCAGGGATCTATCGGCCGAGTTCGGGAAAAATTGTGGTCAACGGAAGGGTCTCGGCCCTTTTGAACCTTGGACTGGGGTTTCATCCCGAACTTACTGGGCGGGAAAACATTATAATTGGGGGGCTCGCCATGGGGCTTTCCCGGCGGGAGATTATGAAAAGGATGGACGAGATTATCCATTTTGCGGAGCTTGAGGATTTCATTGATGCGCCGGTGCGCACTTATTCCGCGGGGATGTACATGCGACTTGCGTTTTCTGTTGCTATAAATGTAGACCCCGATGTTCTTCTCCTAGATGAAGTATTGGCTGTAGGGGATGCACACTTTGTGGAGAAGAGCCGGGCCCGTATGGATGAGTTTAAGAAGTCTGGAAAAACTATCTTACTTGTAACCCATGATTTGCCTACTGCGAAAAATTGGTGCCACCAGGCGCTTTGGCTTGATGGAGGAAAAATACAGGCCTTAGGCAAGTCCACCGAAGTAGTGGATTTATACTTAAGAAATCTTTATGGCTACTCCTAAAAAAGTGAAATTATGAAAAGTGTACTAATAGCTGGATATTATGGGTATGACCTTATTGGAGACGAAGCCATTCTGGAGGCGATGCTTAATGATCTACGAAAGCTAAGACCTGACCTTCGTTTTATTGTCACTTCCCAATCCCCGGAGAAGACCAAAGCTGACTATAATGTTGAAACTATTCCGCTTTGTGACACAAAGGTTATTATAGATGTGATCGAAGAGTGCGATTTGGTCATTGTAGGAGGTGGGGGGGTGTTCAATGAATATGCACCTTGGCGTTCTGACGGGTTGCTTACATTACATCCAGACTTTAATGTCTTTTGTGCAAGTTTGCCTTTTCTTGCTGCTGCTTACAGTAAACCATGTATGATTTACGCGGTGGGGGTTGAGCCTCTTTACAGCCCTTCTGCTAAAGAACAGGTGGCGAATGCTTTCATAGCGGCTACTCGCGCGACGGTGCGAGACAAGGGTTCATTGGAGATTTTAAGGACTATAGGGGTCCCGGTGGGAAAAGTAGAAGTAACGGCGGACCCGGCGTTTAGGTTACCCAATGCAAATCTCTCTATTGAAAAGATAGTTGGTTGGCGTAATTTAGACGCGGCAGTGCCGTTATTGGGTGTGCAGTTACGGCATTGGAACCCACGTGTATGGGATCTCAGCGGGGACCCCAATTCATGGGAGTTTGAAGTTGCAAAGGCACTTGATGGGTTTGTAGAAAGGACAGGAGCAAACATACTGTTCATCCCCTTTCAACAACGGGAAGGATGGGCCTTTTCAGATGACAGGCCGGTTTTGATGCGAGTTCAAGATGGAATGAAGCACGGTTCAAAAACGTATTTGTTAGAAGGGCATCTCCGACCTGGTGAGATCAGTTCATTGTTTGGAAGCTGCGACATGATTTTAGCCATGCGATTTCACTCAGTCGTTTTGTCAATTAAAAATTGCGTTCCTTGTGTGGCTATCGCCTATAGTCTAAAAGTAAAGACTGCTATGACAAGTGCTGGCCTAAGCAAATTTTGCTTAGATTTAGAGGCTTTGAATGCTCAAGACATACTTACCAAATTATTAGAATGTTACTATAGGAAGGAAGAAATAAAGAGAAATCTGGAAATAGTATCAAAAGAGATGGCAATACTAGCCATGAGAAATGCAGAGCTGGCAATGGAACTGTTGGATGGCCAAGCTTGGTTGCCCTTTTCGTACTCTCGCTTTTCCGAGCTGGCAATGCCTTTGGTTGCCAGGCAGACAAAATTATTAGTGAAACGCGAGGGAGAGATTGAGAGCCTTCGCACTGAGCTGGCAGGGAAAGATAAAATCATTTTATCGCTACAGCAGCAGGTTTCACAACTTTCGGATAAAATAAAAACCTTAGAGGGCGCACTCAAAGAAAAAGAGGACGCCCTTGCCTCTTTGCGTTCCCAATTAACTTCGATATATAATTCACGGCGATGGAAACTTGCGACTTGGTTGGCATTAGCTTATTGGAAGATAAGGGAACTGCTTAATTCCGTCAACTTCAAACGTGGGAGGTGAGCCGTGGCTATCAAAATCCTTGTGACTGGTGGGGCAGGTTATATTGGCTCAATCTTGGTTCCTATGCTCTTAGAACGAGGGTATGAGGTTACAGTTCTTGACAACTTTATGTATAACCAAAACAGCCTGTTGGACTGTTGCGCTAATCCTCATTTTTCGGTCATTCGTGGTGACTGCCGGGATGAGGCAACCTTGAAGAAGGCTCTCAGGGATGTCGATTACATATTGCCCCTGGCGGCTATCGTGGGCGCACCTGCCTGTGAGGCGGACAAGACGGCTGCTGTCTCAACTAACTTGGAAGCTATCAAGCTATTGCTGTCGTTGCGCTCCAAGGAGCAGCGCATTATCTACCCTTGCACGAACAGTGGTTATGGGATAGGTGAAAAGGATAAATTCTGTACCGAGGAGACACCTTTACGGCCGATCTCGCTTTATGGGAAGACGAAAGTTGAGGCAGAGAAAGCCATTCTTGATGCTGGGAATGCCATATCTTTGCGTTTGGCAACTGCCTTCGGCATGTCACCGCGAATGCGCTTGGACCTTTTGGTCAATGATTTTGTCTATCGTGCGGTAAGAGATCGGTATTTAGTGGTATTTGAGGGACATTTTCGGAGAAATTTCATACACGTTCGGGATGTTGCCCGAGCCTTTATGCACGCTATTGAGAATTTTGAGGGGATGAAGGATGAAACATACAATGTGGGCTTGAGCGATGCCAATTTGTCAAAGTTGGAATTGTGCGCAAAGATCAAGGAGCAATTGCCAGATTTCGTTTACATTGAGGCACCTATTGGAGAGGACCCAGATAAACGGGATTATATTGTATCCAACGAAAAAATTGAACGCACAGGTTTTAAGCCGATTTACTCTCTGGAGATGGGCATTAAGGAACTTATCAAGGGCTACACAATATTACGAGCTTTAAGATATACGAATGCATAGGAGGAGATAATGATGGGGATTTACAGAGGCATAAGAAAAATGATAAAAACCATAGTCTATAAATGGCCCATAATCAGGCGGGCTATCCCCATGTTATTGTCCCATGAATCACGTCTTTTTGAACATTCTTTGCAGATAGATTTATTACAAAAACAGGTTAAAAGTCTAATGGATGAAATAATTGCTATCAAAGGTGAGAAGAGTACTTTTGGCTTGCTTGATCTTTTTTCAAAAGAGCTTTTATCCGATACTCCCTCAACATCAGTTGCATGGCAAGAATTTCATAAATGGCTGGCTTCCTCTTATGATCAGTTTGCAGAAAGTTTGGGGAAATACATAAAAGGAGAACAGCTTATTCACTTGTTAACATTGTTACAAATAATCGTGGCTCGCAATGCTTTTAAAGACGAAACAACCAAGCTACACTTTTTTGAAAAAGCAGAAGAATGTGGTGTCCACGTCCTTCCTGTTCACTTTTATAGTCCTATTCCCAATACCCAAGAGTTGCCAACCGCGATTTGGCAGCATCGTTTTGATAGAACATCATCTTTTCAGCTCAATGCTCAAGCTCAGCTCAAACTGCTAGATAGGATAGCAAAATGGGCTCAAGAAATGTCCGACACTCCCCACCGTTCTTCTTCGGAGTATTGTTGGGAAAATCCTGCTTTTAGCCCAGGAGATGCCATTGTCTATTATTCGATGATTCGAGAGTTTAAGCCAAGAGTGATTATTGAAGTTGGGGGGATATTCAACTATGGTGGCGGTTAAAGCGGCTTTAAGGAATGGATTTACTATAGTAAAATGCATTGATCCATATCCATCAGAATTATTGCAGCAGTATATTCCCATTTTGGAGGTGATACCGCAACCTGTACAGCAAGCAAATACCCTTAGTGAGTTTGAGGCTTTAGAACCAAACGACATCTTGTTTGTTGACGGCACTCACGTTTGTAAGATCGGGTCAGACGTCAATTATATTGTGTTGGAGGTTCTTCCTCGCCTCAAACCCGGTGTGCTCATCCACTTTCATGATATTTTTCTCCCTTGGGAGTACCCAGAATCTTGGATAAAGGAGAGGAAGCTCTTTTGGAATGAACAGTATTTAGTGCTGGCATTCTTGCTTTTCAATGATACTTTCGAAGTTTTACTGGCCCATTATTATCTAAGTCGTGAGTATCTCAGCCATCTTCGCCGGACCTTTCCTTGGGCTCCATCGGTGGGAGGCGGAAGCCTATGGTTGCAACGTCGAAAGTAACGGGGAAAAAATTCATACTCATTGATAATTCCATTATAGATGTTGGTGGTCATCATTATGAATATGCAATGCATGTACTTCGAGCTGCCGAGAAGGCAGGCTATACTCCTATTCTTGCTACGAATCGTCGGTTTAAAGCAAACGATCAATCGCCTTGGAGGATTTACCCAGTTTACAAGTATGGCTTCTGGTTTCGGTTAGCTGAACCGCTATGGTATCGCTTGTATAAGAAATTTTCTTCCACAATTCAGGGAAGTCTTTTTTCTCTGATGATTAAATTGATCTTCTCAAACGTAGGATTCTTTATGTCTATTCGCAATCAGATGGGTGAATACCTTCGTCGGCAAACCCCGAAGATTCCGTTTGCTGTAGTGTTTTATGCGTTGGCGTGGTATGGGTACCGCATTATCTATTCATTCCTGGCCTTTCTCTGCAGTATTTTCCCTTTCCATGATTATTTGAGACGCGTGTTTGGCAGCTTAAAGGCTTTCATAAGAGTCATCTTCAGTCCAATGGTTCTACTATTTAGGTCTCCTGATTGGATGAGGCGCTGGCTTGCAGATTATCTCAAGATGCGGCAATTTGGTAAGGATACACGGCGTCTCTTTCGGCAAGTTCGCTTGGAGAATGGAGACATTGTCTTCATTCCGACTTTATCACATGTTGAGATGCTTGGCTTACTTCACTATTTAAAGAAAGAACCGGGCTCAACCCAGGCAACCTGGCATTTATTGTTCCGCAGGAATCTTTACAGCGGCCGGGAGCCAGATTACGCTGCACAGGATGAGGCTTTGAGACCAATTCGGAATGCATTCCTTCAATTTCTTGAGAATTTGCCTGTGCACAAGGTTTACTTTTACACAGATACTGAGGAACTAACAGCCCAGTATAATCGTTTGCTGGGAGTCAAACGGTTTAGAACTTTGCCTATCCCACATACGCATCCACCGCTAGAATGCTTACAGTCCGGTAGACGACCGCTTCGGGTCATCTATGTTGGGGATGCCCGTGCGGAAAAGGGCTATCATCATCTACCGCGAATCGTCCAAGATTTGTGGGCTGACTATGTGGAGACAGGAAAAGTGGTCTTCGTCTTTCAATCAAACTATAATACTCCTGAGGGGGAACCCGAAGCTATCATCGCCCGTAGTCAGTTGGAGTGTTATCCTAAAGACAAGGTAATACTCATAAAGGAGCCGTTATCTTCTGAAGAATACTGGAAGCTGCTGTCATCTGGTGATATTAATCTCCTACTGTATGACCGCGATAACTACTACGCAAGGAGTTCTGGTATATTCATTGAATCGCTGGCTTTAGGCGTTCCAGTGATTGTGCCGGCCGGGACATGGATGGCGAGGCAACTCGCAGATGAGATCTATCGGTATCATGTATCGCTTATGCAAAAAATGGAAATTCTGAAGTTCCGCCGAGGGGACGAACTACGCTGGCGAAGGCATGGTCAGCCCGAACTTAACCCTATGTCGAATGGCGAACTGACCTTTGGGGGTGCAGATGCGAAAGCATTCTGCTGGCTTGCTGTGCCAAAGGGGGCAACACACCTTCTCGTGTTTTTTAAAATCCTTACATCTAACGCTTTTGTTGAGGTTTTCGTAGATCAGCTGGATAAAAATAACAACCGTAAGCGAGCTAATGCAGTTATACTAAGTCATGGAGTTAAGGAAAATTTTGCCTCTACACTTGTGCCACTTGAAAGAGACATTGTTGTGATTTGGTTAGGCTTTTGGAATGCTTTTTCTAATTTAACAACAATTATATCTAATGTTCAGATAGCGTTCTTGCGATCTGATGCATTTTCCCAAAAATGTCCTTTATCAGTGGTTGGACTGATTTATAATCATCCTGATGAGATTTCAGATTGTGTGCGTGAAATGGTTGATCATTATGAACACTATAGAGCAACCGCACAGAAATTTGCGAGGAAAGTTTACCAGCGACATTGTGGTGATGAGCTTATTAAAGAAATAGTATCTACTAAACTTTCTGATGTGCCCATGGAAAATGGGGGGCAGGGAAATGAGTCCAAAGGTTCGCATCGCTGGGGTATCTGACGTAAGTTTGGGGCTTGGGAGTCCTCAAGTGCTATACTTTATGAGATCTGTGCTTACCTACTATGATGCTGAAGGAATATTGATAGAGCCGGATCAACCAAAAATTCCTCTAATGCAAGAATTAACAAAAGGGCTCAATATTCATCGTATATATAGTGCTTTTCATCCACATCAAAGTTTTGCGGGACGTATTGAGTATATCATCCGCTCGGCAAGTTTAATTAACAAGTTGCGCCCTGATATTTTAATACTCTTTTGCACATTTACTCTCCCGGTCTTGTTTAAGCTGAAAACTCGACCGCCTTTCGTGATTTATTATGCGTATGAAATGCCCTTTTCGTACGGAGAATTAGACGTAAAAATGAATAGATATGTGCTTAATAATTCTTTAGTTGATCTAATAATTTTCCCCGAGGAAAATAGAGCTATTCAAACCTTGAAAATATGTGGATGCAGAAACATACCAATAGTGATATTGTACAATTGTGAAAGTTCCATAGATAGTGGATATGAGGTACTTCAACCGAAACTCAGAAATGGTCGAATACTTTATGCAGGTACAATTGATTCCGTGCGGACATTTGCCGAGTACTTCTTTCATGAGAAGATGCGATTAATTCCGCTTGATATATTTGGTAATATTACAGGACCAGATAAAGAGAATTTGAGAGAGCGCTTTCAAAAACTTTGTGGCGGGATCCGCTATCTTGGGGTTGTTAATAGAGAAACATTGAAAAATGTGCAGAAAAGTTACTGTTATCGAGTCGTTATGTGGAATCCGGTGGATGATCAACATCTTTACGCAGCTCCCAATAAGTTCTTTGAAGCTATTGCCGCCGGGGTCCCGCCGATCACGGCTCCTCATCCACAATGCAAAATGTTAGTGCGACGATACAAATGTGGGATTGTGATGGATGACTGGAGTTTCGATTCATTTTATGAAGCTATTCGACAAGCCCTGGAAATCTACGGCACTGACAAGTATGATAGGATGGTTGAAAATTGTCGAAAGGCATTTGTTGAGGAACTCAATTGGGAAAAACAATTTGAAAAGGTAAAACCTTTCTTAAAGGAGGTGAGGTGACATGAAGATAGTAGTTACTGGCGCTACTGGATTCCTTGGTCGTCATCTTATGCCCATATTAGTCAAGCGGTATGGTGAGAAACAGGTCATAGGTCTCTCCAGCAAAGATTACAACCTTATGGACCCTATCGATGTCCGGCGTATGTTTGAGGAATGTAAACCAGAGATATTAATTCATCTAGCTGCCTACGTGGGTGGCATCGGTGCTAATCGCGCTTTCCCGGCGGACTTTTTCTACCGCAATATTCTAATGGTGGCTAATGTCTTTCAAGCAGCTGCTGAGTATAGAGTTAAGAAGTTAATATACCCTATGGGTGGTTGTAGCTATCCAGCCACAGCCACTTCACCCATTGATGAAAGTCAGATGTGGAATGGTTATCCCCAGCCTGAAAGTGCTGGATATGCTATGGCCAAAAAGATGGGGCTCGTGGCCAGTATTTGTTACAGGCAACAGTATGGGCTGAATTCTGTGGTCATTATTCCAGGAAATATGTATGGAGAGTATGATAATTTTCGAACGGAGGAAGCTCATGTGATTCCCGCTTTAATTCGCAGGTTTTATGAGGCAAAACGAGCCGCGGCAAAAGAGGTAGTGGTGTGGGGAACCGGTAAACCGGTGCGGGACTTCGTTTATGCAGGCGATGTAGCCGAAACAATCCCCTTCTTCATTGAACATTATGATTCAAGCGAACCAGTGAACATCTCTTCAGGGACAAGCACCTCAATTAAAGAGTTAGCCGAAATGATTAAAGAACTTATTGGCTATGAAGGCCAAATCATATGGGATGCCTCAAAACCCGATGGACAAATGGTAAAGATATTTGATGTCTCACGGATGAAAAGTTTAGGTTTGTCTTGTCCGACACCTTTGCGTGAAGGTTTAAAGCGCACAATTGATTGGTTTGTACGCAATTATGATAATCGCGGTGATGGGATACGTTTGTGAAACTTTGATTAAGCTAAAGGAGGAGATATGATTTTTATCATTGGTGGCAGGGGTTTTGTGGGGTCTGCCTTTGCTCGCATTTGCGAGGCCAAGGGAAAGGAGTATGCAATAATCACCAGGCAAAATTATCATGAGTTTATTGGCAAAAGATGTGAGATAATAATTGATGCCAATGGCAATTCAAAAAAGTTTCTCGCTAAGGAAGCACCTCTTCAAGACTTTGATGCTTCCGTAAGAAGCGTTAGAAGTAATTTGATTAATTTCAAATATGATTGTTACGTTTACCTCTCTTCTTGTGATGTTTATCCAGATTGTTCTTCTCCCTTGATTACCTCAGAAGATGTGAAAATCGATGTGAGCAAACAAAGTCCTTACGGGTTTCATAAATACTTAGCGGAGTTGTGTGTTCAGCATGCAGCTAAGCAGTGGTTAATTATCCGTTTCGGTGGCTTTGTTGGTCCTGGCTTAAAGAAAAACGCAATCTACGACATTCTTAATGGCGGTCCACTTTGGCTTGATCCTGAAAGTGAACTACAATACATGTATACTGATCACGCCGCTGAAATCGTGCTAAAACTGCTTGATCTAGGAATAACCAACGAGATTTTCAATATCTGTGGTCGAGGGGTAATTAAATTACAAGAAGTCATAAAAGTAGTAGGTGGTGAGATCCCGGTTTATCCTGGTAGCCCTTATGTGCGGTATGAAGTCAACATAGATAAGATTTCGAAACTGGCTGATATACCCGAGACTCGAGCTACAGTACTGGAGTTCGTCCGTGCCGAAATGAGGCGCCGAGAGGAGGAAAGGAAGCTATGATTATTTCAAAAACACCTTTTCGGATCAGCTTTTTTGGTGGGGGGACTGATTATCCAGAATATTTCACTAAGTACAACGGCGCAGTCTTGGGTACAGCTATTGATAAGTTTTGTTATGTTTCCGTAATTCCATTCTACTCAAAATTGTTTGACTATTCAATCCGTGTGGCGTATCGACAGGTTGAGTGTGTTAAGAGTTTGGAAGAAATTAAACACGCTGCCTTTCGCGAGTGTCTTCGGTGGTGTGGAATTACAAAAGATATTGAGGTAAATTACACAGCCGAATTACCTGCTTTCTCCGGCCTAGGAACTTCTTCCAGTTTCGTTGTGGGTTTGTTGAACGCGTTATATGCCTATCAGGGTAAAAGCGTCCGTCCGATTGAGCTGGCGTATCAAGCTATTGAAATCGAACGGGAAATCCTTAAGGAGACAGTCGGATGTCAGGATCAAACTTTTGCAGCTGTGGGAGGGTTTAATGTCATTGAATTTCGTGCTACCGATGATATAGTAGTCCATAGAGTGCCACTATCTCGCGAGCGCATCGAAGAATTTGAAGCACATCTTTTGGTTGTGTTTACTGGAATATTGCGCCGGGCGAGCGACATCGCTGCCAAGCAGGTGAAAAGGATTGAGATCAACAAGGGACTCTTGAAGCGAATGAGAGAGATGGTTGACGAGGGTTACGACATTTTAACTGGGTCAGGAGATCTAACAAAGTTTGGTCTATTGTTAGATGAGGCATGGCGGTTGAAAAGTCAATTAGATGAATCGGTTACAAACGATACAATCAAAGTAATCTATGAAGAAGGCAAGAGGGCTGGTGCCATCGGAGGGAAGCTGTTGGGGGCTGGTGGTGGAGGGTTTTTCCTCTTCTTCGTTCCGCCGGAAAAGAAAAAAACGGTACGTGAACGCCTTGGTCTTGAAGAAATTCCGATAAAAGTCAATGCTCCGGGCACTCATATTATACACAGTTAGGATTTGAGGTGGTTGACGGACTGATGAAAGTTTTAGTTTTAGCTGGAGGGATGGGAACACGGCTGCGGGAAATTGTAAAGGATCGGCCGAAGCCTATGGCTTTGATCGGTGGTAGACCGTTTTTAGAGTATTTAATCTTACAGCTAAAGGGACAGGGGTTCGGGGAAATAGTGCTTTGTATCGGATATTTGGGTGAGCAAATTAGAAGTTATTTTGGCGATGGGGACAAATGGGGAGTCCATATCTCATATTCTTATGAGGAGCAGCTTCTTGGTACAGGAGGAGCAATCAAACTGGCTGAGAAAATGGTTCAGGAAGAAAACTTTTTAGTTATGAATGGTGATTCGTTTCTAGATGTCGATATGCATAAATTAATAAATCATCACTTAATGAAGCAAGCTATTGCAACCGTTGCTTTGGTCGAAGTTGAAAATGCGAATAGATATGGAGCAGTAGAGATAAACGAAAAAGGAGAGATTAAAAAGTTCGTAGAAAAAGGAGACATTTCTGCTTCCAAGTTAATCAACGGAGGGGTTTATGTACTGAATCGGAAGATATTTGACTATATTCCGCTTGGAACAGTGTCTTTAGAAAAAGAAATTTTTCCGAAACTTATTGGTAAAGGTTTCTTTGGTGTACCCATTAAAGGTTTTTTCATTGATATCGGGGTCCCTGAAACTTATAAGATGCTGCAAGAAAATCCGCGAACATTGCTCAACGCGTTGTTTCAAAGCAACTCAAAGGAGAGAGAAGATGGAGCAGCTGGATTTCTACCAACTGATTAAAACGAGAATTCAACAGAGTATCGAGATAAAGTCGAAGCTTATGCATGACATTGGGATTATTGGTGAAACAGCCAAGTTGATTATTGAGGCGTATCGAAATGGCAAGAAAGTCGTTCTTTTTGGCAATGGTGGTAGTGCGGCTGATGCCCAGCATATTGCTGCTGAACTCGCAGGAAAGTACTATATGGATCGTACGCCCCTTCCAGCAGAGGCCCTTACAGTTAACACATCAACGCTTACAGCTATTGGAAATGACTACGGCTTTGAACAAATCTTCGCTCGCCAGGTAGAAGCATTGGGAACTCCGGGCGATATAGCTATTGGGATTTCCACAAGCGGTAATTCTTCAAATGTAATTGAAGGCATACGCGCGGCCAAGAGGAGGGGAATGATCACTATCGGACTGACGGGCGCTGATGGGGGGCAACTTAAAAATGAGGTAGACTATTGCATATGTGTCCCCTCTAAAGATACACCGCGCATTCAAGAGGCACATATTCTGATTGGGCATATTTGGTGTGAGTTGATAGAGCGGGCCCTTTTTGGCGATGAGAGGGAAGAAGGTTAAGACAGTCTTTTTGGATCGGGATGGGGTTATTAACCGCAAACCACCAGAAGGTGATTATGTAAAAAGCTGGGAAGAGTTTGAATTTCTTCCGAAGGCTCCCGAAGCACTGAGATTGCTTAAAGAAGCGGGTATGAGAATTATCATCATTACCAATCAGCGCGGCATTGCTCGTGGGTTAATGACAGAGCGTGACCTTGAAGAAATTCACAAACGCATGTTGGCAGAGCTTGCGCGCCTTCAGGCTTCGGTAGACGCCATTTATTATTGCCCTCATGAGGAAGGTGTGTGCGATTGTCGTAAGCCTCGGGTTGGATTGTTTCGGCAGGCGCAACAAGACTTCCCAGACATTGATTTTTCTAATTCAGCTGTAATTGGTGACTCTTTGAAAGATATGGAGGCGGGTACTCAATTAGGATCCTTAACAATCCTTATTGCCGATGAGACGGCAAAGGAGAAGCTCCTTAAGGAAGCTTTTGCCAAGGGGATCCGGATTGATGTTATCGTATCGTCATTGTTTGAAGCTGCTGAGTTGTTAATAACCTTTACAAAGACGAAATGAATGTACTTTATCAAGTCGGTCGTTGTTATCTGCCCCAGCGCTTGAGGTTTTGGATAAAGCGTCTTTTACTTCCTAATAAAGCGAATCAAACAATGGAAACACCAATTCCACAAAGCGCTGTCGCTGATGCCCTCCGCGTTTGGTGCCAAGACCATTTGCTTGCACAAGCTCTTGAGCGGTTTGCCCATCGTGATCATCGTGTTCCATGTGCCAGCATTATCGTCCTCACCCATAATAACCTTTCGCTGACGCGCTTATGCATAGAAAGCCTTTTTTACTATACCGATTATCCAAACTTCGCGCTAATCATTGTGGATAACGCCTCTAAAGACGAGACAAGAGATTATCTCGAGGGCCTCCAGATTTTTTTGCCTAATTTTCTAGTTGTCTTCAATTCCAAAAATGAGGGGGTCGCAAGAGCAAATAACATTGGGATTATGTATTCTCGCGGCGATTATCGGGTCCTACTAAATAACGACACAATAATTACTCGAGGCTGGTTGGCTCGGCTCATAAGGCATCTCGAGAAGGATCCTAAAGTGGGAATTGTCGGCCCGGTAACAAACTCCGCTGGCAATGAACAGATGATCCCCGCTCGTTACACTGGCATAGAAGAATTGGAGCGCTTTGCCGAACAACGACTTAAGGATTTTGAAGGGCGATATTTTGAGATCGACTCACTGGCCATGTTCTGCGTGGTCTTCCGTAGGCGGTTGATTGACGAAATTGGCCTTCTCGACGAGCGTTTTGGGTTGGGAACTTTTGAGGACGACGATTTTTGCTATAGGGCAAAACTTCGGGGTTATAAGCTTATCTGCGCTGAAGATGTCTTCGTGCATCATTTCGGGCGCGGTACCACGAGAAGTTGGGGAGATCGTGAATATTTAAAACTGTTTGAACATAATCGTCGATTGTTTGAACGAAAATGGGGCGTGCGTTGGCGCCCTGCGCGTCTCAGAGTATAAGTCCATGCGAGTTTTAGTGACCTACAGTCTTGTTGGCCGTAGTGGCGACGCTGTACAAGTGCTAGAGATGGCTCAAGCCTTGCGAGACCTGGGACACAACGTACAGCTCCTTGGCCCTACCCCGCTTCGACCTTATGACTTCTCCACCACCGGGGGACGCCTACGCAACCTCGCCCGCCGTCTGCCTTGGTGGGCCAGGGATTGCATTGAGCTCGGCTTGCAATGGCGCTTAAACCGAACGGTGAAAAAGGCTCTGGCTAAGGAGCGTTTTGACCTCGTTTTTCATCGCGCTTCCATCTACGACTTCGTTGGTGCCCGTTTAGCCCAAATGACCACAACTCCGGTAGTAGCCCACCTGGATGCTCCGTTCGCTATAGAACGTGCTTTCCACGGT
>DAOTVW010000033.1:0-6876 GCA_034436035.1 Anaerolineales bacterium | reverse complement strand
GTAAACTTTTACAAAAGCTTCGCGTAGGTGAAAAATGAAAATAGCTCTTTTCCTTCCTTCCCTCAGAGGTGGTGGGGCAGAAAGGGTGATGGTGAACCTGGCCCGGGGCTTCGTTGAGCGGGGGCTTCGGGTTGACCTTGTGCTTGCCAGGGCTGAAGGACCTTATCTTTCCCAAGTGCCCAAAGAGGTGCGGGTGGTAGACCTGGGGGCGCGGCGTGTACTTTACAGCCTTCCAGGACTTGTGCGCTATCTTTGCCGGGAACGGCCGCAAGCGATGCTTTCTGCCCTAAACCACGCCAATATCGTGGCCATCTGGGCAAAACTTTTAGCCAGAGTTCAAACCCGCCTTGTGGTTGCGGAACATAACACTTTAAGCCGTTCCACACAAAACGCTTCTTCGGTCCGGGTAAAACTTTTACCCTTTTTGATCAAGACTTTTTATCCTTATGCTGATGCGGTGGTAGCCGTATCTCGTGGAGTAGCTGAAGATTTGGTGACCACAACAAAGCTACCCATGGAGAAAATTAAGGTCATCTATAATCCCGTGATCACGCCCGAGCTTTTCGCCAAGGCCGAAGAACCGCTGGACCACCCCTGGTTTCGGCCCGGCGAGCCTCCTGTGGTTCTGGGGGTAGGGAGACTAACTCAGCAAAAGGACTTTCCGACTCTTATTCGGGCTTTCGCTCTGGTGCGGAAAGAACGCCCGGCCCGGCTCATGATTCTTGGAGAAGGCGAGGAACGGCCGAAGCTTGAAGCCCTGGTGCGGGAACTGAGGCTGGAAGAGGACGTTGCGTTACCGGGCTTTGTGGATAACCCGTACAAGTACATGAAACGGGCTGCGGTGTTTGTGCTCTCTTCTTTGTGGGAAGGCTTGCCTACCGTTCTTATAGAGGCTATGGCTTTAGGAACACCGGTGGTAGCAACTGATTGTCCGAGTGGTCCAGCGGAGATTCTCGAGAATGGCAAATGGGGCCACCTAGTGCCGGTGGGTGAACCACTCCATTTGGCGCGAGCTATCCTTAAGATACTTCAAGATGATGTATATATTTCTCCCCCCAAGGTAGCATGGAAACGGTTCTCCAAAGATAACGCGGTAATTGCCTATCTTCAAGTGTTAGGGGTAACCGAAAACTTATAGAAAAAATAAGGAGGTGATTATAAATGATTTTTGCGATTAGAGACGATGATGTCTCTTACTTCACTAATTGGCAGGATTTGGAGTATCTTTACGCTAATTTGTGGGGGAAAGTGCCTATTTCGTTTGCCGTGATTCCTTTTGCCGTTCCTTATTGGCGTGGTGAAGTACATATGGCAAAAAAACCTCAGAATCCATCATTCAAAGCATTACACGAAAATGCAGACCTAGTTGAATATTTGAAAATGAAGATACAACGTAAAGAAGCAGAAGTAATGCTACATGGCTTCTCTCACGAATATCGTATAATTCGAGGTCATCGTATTGGTGAGTATCTTTGGAAGCCCAAAGAACAACTTATGAAAGAAACCCTCAAAGCCAAAGAATACCTTGAGGAAATATTTCAGCATCCGATTCGAGTTTTTGTCCCTCCTTCTAACATGATTGGAAGAGAAGGAATTTTCGCCATTGAAGCTGCAGGGTTAAATCTAAGCGGTGTTGTTGGAAGAAAGATAGACAGACCTATCTCCTTTAGTTACCTCAAAGCTTACACACGCCGCTGGATATATCGTTGCCTCCGAGGGAGACCTTATCCATTTCCTCTTATCGTAGGGAAGCATGTAGAGTTGGTGGCCTATTCCTTAACCCCTTCCGCATCGCTATCTTGGGTTCGTGAGACAATGAGGGTGTGCTATAAGCTAGGTGCACCGTTTGTTCTGGCCACTCACAATTGGGAACTTATTGAACACCCAGATCTATACAACGCTTTCTCTCAACTTGTTGAAGAGACCATGGCGATGGGCTACTGCTCAGGGACAGTTTCTCAATGTATGGGTCTTAATAAGAGGTAAGGATAATGCGTGTTCTTATCGTAAATAGGATGATAGGGACTCTCTTGGGAGGCGGTGAAACTTTTGATCTTGGTGTAGCCTGCAATTTGGCAAAGATAGGTCATGATGTCACGGTTGTTACGGCAAGGCCGCTTTTTTCTGATCCTAGACTCTCTTACCCTGACTTGAACGTCGTTTATCTGCCGACCATAGACTTGCACTTCTTTGAAGCGATGAGTAGACGAATTAGCCAGAAATTTGGGGCTGGTTGGCGCTATCTTGATAGCTATATCTTTGAACGGAGTGTCTTTTCATGGGTTTCCCGCCGCGGTAATTACTACGACATAATTCAATGCTGTAGTATGTTTTGGCTTCCAAGATGGATAGCTACATACCTAAAGGTTCCAGTAATAATTTGGTTACCAGGTCCCCCGTCAAGATTAATGCAGCGGATTTTACCTATACTCATTTCTTATCAATATGTCGGTTTGTTCTGTCATGGTGATACTGTAAGGATTTTAGAGAATCAACTCGGTTTTGTCCAAGGTGTTGATTTTGAGGTAATTGAGCCAGGTATTGATTTTGAGCTTGTTAAGGCATATGCATCCCAGAGAGGCAAGATCCGGGCAGAACTTGGTGTTCCTCCAGAAACTGTAGTTGGGGTCACAGTGGCTCGACTTGTGCCTATTAAGAACATTCCTTTTCTTATCAGGGGGCTTGAGATAGTGGTTCATGAATTGGGGATACCTGTTGTTTGGTTTTTTGTTGGCGATGGACCAGAACGCTCCTTTCTTGAGCACTTGACTCTGGTAAGGAAACTCCAAGATCATATTCTTTGGTTAGGGCAAATGCCACAAGGCGAAGTGCATCGAATCTTGTCTGGAGCCGATGTTTTTGCTTTAACTTCATCATACGAAAGCTTCAGTATAGCCACATTGGAAGCTATGGCACATCGGCTTCCAATTGTAGCAACGGATGTAGGGTATCTTAAGACGATGGTTCGGGAAAGTGGCGGTGGAATTTTGGTCAGTCCGGAAAATGTGGAGGATCTGGCTCAAGCAATTGCAAGGCTAGTAAATGATCCAGACTATCGGCGACACCTTGGCGAGAATGGACAAATCTATGCTCAGCGATTCGCCTGGCCAAACATAATTGCTAAGCTACTGCAATTTTACGAACGGATCAGAGCCGGGCGGCCACTGTGAATTCTTGCTGCTGTAGCAGTAGATAATTGAAAGGAAAGGGTGGGTGAAAATGATCGGAATAGATAACTGGCTAGAGAGTAAAAACCAATATCCAAAGATTAGTGTGATCACACCCACATATAATAGAGCACCCTTTTTGCCTCGAGTGTGGCAAAGTCTGAAAGTGCAAACAGAAGAAGATTTTGAATGGATAATTGTTGATGATGGCTCAACAGATAATACACATCAAATAGTTCAACAGTTACAGAAAGAGGATAATCGAATTAGGTATATTCGTCTTCCTGAGAATAGAGGGGTTAACTTTGCTCGTGCAAAGGGAGTGGATCAAAGTAAGACACCGTATATTGTGTTTCTCGATAGTGATGATATGTTATACGATCGTTATATTTTAAAGATGATGTTAGACGAAATAGAAGCGACCGCAAATGATATTGGAGCAGTAGCATTCACTGTTGTGAATGAACAAGGAATTCCAATGTCATTCTTGGAACAGGAACGGATGGTCTTAGGGTATAAAGAAATTGTTTGCGAACAAAAAGCAAGGGGAGAATTTATTATGATTTGTAAAAAGCAGTATCTCAATGCAGCTCCATGGTCTCCTTATCAAGGGCTTGAATGTCTCCACCACTTTGCACGGGCAAGATACTACCAAGTGCTTTATATCAATCGTCCTGGGCGAATCTATTATAGTGATGCGAGCAATAAGCTCACAAGCGTCACTTCCGCACTCAAACGCGCTAACCAAATGGCTGAAGGGTGTCTGAGGCTTATCAAAGATCATGGGGAAACATGGAGGAATTGTTGTCCTAAACAACTTGGTCGTTACCTGTTCTACGCAGGAATGTATTTTGCTCTTGCAGGACAAACGAGGAAGGCCATAACATGTGTGTTTCAGAGCTTGCAAAATAATGGCCCGTTACTTAAAAATATAGTTCTTTTAACTGCTTGTCTAGTTCCCCCAAGCGCAAGGCGATTTTTATTTTTCTTTAGACATTGTTGGAAAACGAGGCTGGACAAAATGGTGTTCTGAGGAGCTTTGATATGCTATTTGTGAATGGAGTAATTTTGGTATTTGGCTGGGTAACGCTTCTGTTCATTACCTTACTTTCTGTTATTAAAAGATCTAAGCAAGGCTTGATCGTCAAGCCAATGATATGGTTTTTAGCGTTCCTTCTTTTCTTCATTTTCGGCGGAGTTAGCTTAATGGAATATTTGATTTTCGGGGGGAAAGGCGTTACTAACCGATGGACACTAGCGGTTCTTTCAGATGAAAATATTTATCTGTTCTCATCACTTTGGTTCATAAGTGCGGTTTGCTTTACGATAGCAGCTATGCTTAGTTATAATGCATTTATGAGAATGACATTAACTTGGAACAAGGCTCATGTTTGGAGTGGATATGAGTTAGATATTGCCGTACATATCGCATTAATTTTGGCAGTGTCCAGTGCAGTATATGAAGGTCACTTCGCATCATTGAAAGGCTTAGAGCGTACTGCAGCAATGTGGATGCGCTACGAAAAAAGTTTTGGAGTGGTTAATCTACCGTATAAAGATATCTTTTTTGTTTATTTTACGTTGTTGCTAATGTGGGTAAAAACACAGCCCAAGAAACGTAGAAATTTCATTAAATACTTTCACATACTTTTCATAATCGTATTCATGCTTTTTGCCGTTTTTAAAGGTTCAAGATTGCCTGTCGCGGAGGCTTTGCTTGTTTGGCTAGCTTTCAATCTTTGGACAGGGGAACGTATAAGGTTTAGTACTTTTGTTAGCTACGGTGTCTTAACCGTCGGTGTTGCAGTGGCATTTTATAGTTTGAGAGGTCCCCTACTCTCGCTATTTTATGATGGGATGCCTTTTCCCAGTAATTTTGGAAGACTGTCATTGCTGGAAGCAGACGCCGGTGCTCAAATATACGTTACTATCAAGGCCTATACAGAGGGGTGGAAGTTGCCTTTTGAGCTAATGCCCGGTAATAGCGCATTACTTAATGCACTCGTTGGTCTAATACCTAGAACTATAAATCCAATAAAGACTCGTACTATTGTTTATTTATTCAACGAGACATTTTGCGGCCTTTATACAGGAGGGGGATTTGCAATGAACATTGTTGCTGATGGTATTTTCAACTTTGGCCGGCAGCTTTTTTTTGTACAAGCTTTTTTGATAGGGATTATTGTCGGGTTGTTTGAACATCTGAGACTTTCTAGACGTCGGTTTGGCCCGGTCTTGTATGTGTCCTGTGCCTCAATTGCTATATACAGCGTTATTGCTGATTTAAACCAATTCCTACAAGTGATAATCTGGCGGCTAATTACCGTATTTGTCGTGACTGCCCTTACCGAGATTTTTAGACTCCGGCATGTGCGAAGTGCGGGCAGTGCAGGCAACCGCTCGGACCAGGGAAGGAGTTTCTCTCAGTTGAAAAGTTATTAGAAATAAAAAAGAACTTTATCTGACTGAGGTTGGATTATGAAGGAGTCAGGGTTTAACACGATCGGTACGAGCCGATTGCCCGTTCTTCACCCTATGCTTGCACGGACACTTATTTTGAGAAAAGTTTTTTTCTTAAGTTTTTGATAGCTAGTAGTCTTAAAAAAGAGGTGAATAATTTGCGAATTTTATTTCTTTTGACGAGTCTCGCCTATGGTGGGGCGGAAACACAGGTTGTCCGCCTGGCTACCCGGCTTAAATCCCGGGGCTGGGAAGTGAGCGTGGTTTCCCTTATGCCTCCCAAGGCTTATGTTGAGGACCTTGAGGCGGCGGGCATTCCTGTTTTTTCTCTTGGCATTCGGCGGAAATGGCCGGACCTACGCCCGGTCTTACGACTTGCCCGGATTATTCGGAAATGGCAGCCTCATATCATCCATAGTTTTATGGTACACGCCAATCTTCTTGCTCGATTGGTACGGCTTTTTGCACCAGTTCCGGTGCTGATATGCAGTGCCCGTAGCGTCGATGAAGGTGGTCGTTTCCGCGAGATCCTCTACCGGTTGACCGATCCACTCTGCGACCTCACCACTCAGGTAAGCCAAGCTGGCTTGGAACGGTATGTACATGTCGGTGCAGTGCCCCGCCACAAAATCCGCTATATCCCAAATGGTGTGGATACCGAACGCTTCAAGCCTAATCTTGAGGATCGCCTTAAGGTTCGAAAAGAATTGGGGGTGGATGGTTTTGTATGGCTTGCTGTGGGACGATTTGATCCTCCAAAAGACTATCCCAACATGCTTCAGGCTTTTGCCCGTGTAGTTCACAAACACGCGAATACCGTGCTTTTGATTGCGGGAGACGGACCTCTGCGGGAAACCATAGAAAACTTAGCTCGAGAGCTGGGCGTGGAAAAACACGTGGAATTCTTGGGCATTCGCCGGGATATTCCTCAACTCATGAATGGAGCCGATGCCTATGTCATGTCCTCTGCTTGGGAAGGGATGCCCAACGTGCTTCTTGAAGCCTCGGCAACAGGGCTTCCCAGTGTGGCAACCGATGTGGGTGGTAATAGAGAAGTTGTTTTGGACGGCATTACAGGGTTCCTTGTCCCGCCACGGAATCCCGAGGCTTTGGCAGAAGCGATGCTTAGGATGATGGATCTTCCGGAAGAGAAACGCCGGGAAATGGGAAAGGCCGCGCGCAAACACGTAGAAGACAACTTCAGCCTCGATCGCATTGTGGATATGTGGGAGGCCTTGTACAAGGAACT
>DAOTVW010000032.1:0-7059 GCA_034436035.1 Anaerolineales bacterium | reverse complement strand
AACCAGTTAGGTAAGACTTTTGCGGAGACCTGTCAGGTTTTAATTTTTATGGATTGTCACCAGAGCCTGCGCTACCTAGTTCAAACCTGACAGGTCTTGCCAGAGCCTAATCAACCCGACTCGCTTGCAGGGATAGGTAACCAGTTAGGCAAGACTTTTACGGAGACCTGTCAGGTTTTAATATTTAGATTGTCACCAGAGCCTACGCAACCTACCCAGTTTAAACCTGACAGGTCTTACTAGAGCCAATGCTACCTAGTTCAAACCTGACAGGTCTTAACAGAGCCAATGATTATTGAATCGCGCACATGGACATGAAACTTGGTCCGCAAGACCCCCATGGAGACCTGTCAGGTTTTATTATTTATTGATTGTCACCAGAGCCTATGCTACCCAGTTCAAACCTGACAGGTCTTATCAGAACCTACGCAACGCTACTCGCTTGCAGGGATAGGTAACCCGTTAGGCAAGACTTTTGCGGAGACTTGTCAGGTTTTATTATTTTTTCCATCTCAAATTCCTGCAGCAGATTGGATTACCTTTAATCTTTATCTTCGACTACATGCCTATATGAAAATCTGAGGGTTTGGTCCATTATGAACTTCTTTTTCAACACTCTCTATCATGATAAGTTTGGATTAAAGATTTATAATCTTAATGGATATGATCATAGAATATTTCTAACACAATTGTCAGGCAAAATTAATTAATATAGACTATACTATTTTCTAGGAGTAAATTAAAATGTCCCCACCTCGCCCAAAGCTGCTAATCGGTGAACGTGACCCATTTATGCGGCGTACCTTAGAGCGCTCGCTGGGTGCAGATTATGAATTGATCTTCGCTGAGAATGGTGAGGAATTGGTGCAGCAAGCCCAACGAATATTACCGGACATAATTATCTTGGCAGCCCTTTTGCCAGGCATGGATGGCTTTCAAGCCTGCCATTACATCAAGAGTCAAGCTCATTTACGCACCATTCCAATCATCTTTCATACATTTTTAAACGCAGAAGAACGTGCCCGTCAGGTCGGAGCAGATGCTTTCCTGCTAAAACCGACCGATACTCGGCAGTTAATAGAGACAATTGAGCGAATCTTAGGGAAAACGACCAAAGAAGAGGAATAACGAAATGAACCGTATTTCTACCCATATTCCCGGACTGGATGAAATATTACACGGCGGTTTACCTCTTTATGGGACTGCTCTTGTGTGTGGCGGTCCTGGCAGTGGGAAAACCGTGTTTGCCAGCCAGATTCTTTACCGCAATGCTTCTCCCCAAAACAAAGCGTTATTTATCACGACTGTTTCGGAGCCAATGGCTCGCTTAGTGCGCTACACACAGGAATTCCATTTCTTCAATCCAGACTTGATCCCCGAATCCGTTATCTATGAAGATATTGGTCCGGATTTATTGGCGGAGAATGGAGAACAGGCGATGGAGAAGCTGGAGGAATTAATTCTCTCTTATCAACCATCTTTTCTGGTTATTGACAGTATCCGCGCATTGAGTGCCTTGAGCGCCTCTCCGCTGGCGGTGCGGCGTAATTTTTACCGATTAGCTGCTCTATTGACAACCTTGCCATGCAATACTTTTTTGGTGGGCGAATACCAGCCGAATGAATTTGCATCCACCATTGAAGCGTCCATCGTGGATATCATTTTCTTGCTCGACCGCCGCCCGATGAGCCTGCGGGATCAACGCACCTTGCGGGTTTTTAAACTGCGCGGCAGTGATTATATCCCCGGTGAGCATACCTTCAAATTGTCCAATGATGGTATCACGGTTTTCCCCCGTTTTAATACCCCAGCCCAACCAGAACTCTATACCTCTCAAGCCAACCGCGTCCAGACCGGCATCACTGGATTGGATGACTTGTTGGCTGGAGGCTTGCTCTGCGGGAGTACTACTTTGCTGACCGGTGATCCCGGCGCAGGTAAGACGGTCACCGCTTTGCATTTTCTTCTGAATGGTGTTCAACAAGGTCAAGCCGGGGTATATATCTCCTTTCAAGAAGACCCTTTTCAATTGAAACAAATTGCCCGTAACTTTGGATATGACATGGATGCTCTGCAACAAAGCGGCAAGCTGAAACTCCTGTATACTTCACCCGTTGAGCTGGATATCGATGAACATGCCCAAAAAATGCTCGCCGCCATCCAACAAATCCAAGCCCAACGAGTGGTGATTGACAGTGTGGGAGATTTAGAAGCCGGTGCGCGCAACGATCCAGACCGTTATTTCAATTTTGTTTATTCCCTGACTCAATGGTTCAAAACCAATGGCGTAACCGCCTTACTCACCGCCGAAATGAGCGGCTTATTTGGCGGTGAATTAACCCTCACCGGGCGCGGCGTTTCCCATATTGCAGATACGATCCTCTTGTTGCGGTATACCGAAATAGGGAGCGAGATTCGGCGTGCTTTGACGGTGCTGGCGATGCGCGGCAGTACCCATAGCAAAGAGGTGCGCGAATATCTGATCTCTGAAGAGGAGGGACCGCATATCGGTGCCCCACTCGCCAGTGCTTTTTCATTACTGATGCCAACCCGCTCAGAATGAAATATCCCTTAGCTTGACAGGAATGAGAACATGGATGTGATATCCATCCTGCACCGCCTCAGCCTCGTTTTGGGTTCAACGCTCGATCGCGATCAGGAAACGCGTGTTTATCTGGATTGGCTTAAATCAGAACTAAATCCCCATCTGGCATTTCTTTTTATCAGCGATGATCAGCGGCAAAACCTGCATCTATGCGCAGCGCATGGTGTTCATCTTCCGGCCGAGAGGCGTTTACCGTTCGGGGCTTCCCCATGGGACTGGCTGAAGAACCAGGGTGTGCGCTTCCAACAATACCGAAAAACACAGCGTTATGCGCTACCCGTAATGATAGAAGGGGAATTATATGGTATGCTGGTCGGGGTGAGTTCAGCCAGCGGGGAAACCTTACAGCAAGAACGGCACTTGCTCGATCTCTCACTGGCATATTTAGGACCCGTCTTGCGAAATATCGAACGTTATCAAAATATTGAAAAACAAGTCATTGAACGCACCAAACAATTAAGCGAAAGCGAAGCCCGCTTTCGCGCCCTGGCAGAGACCACCGCCACGGCTATTTTTGTATATAACGAAGGCGGCTTTCAGTATGCTAATCGCGCTGCCGAACAATTGAGTGGTTATGCTGCGTCAGAATTATGCGCTATGCGCTTTTGGGATGTTGTCCACCCCGAGCATAAGGAATTGGTGCGTCAGCGGGGGTTGGCACGCCTGCGCGGTGAAAGGGTGCCTGACCGCTATGAATTTAAAATCCTCCGCAAAGATGGCACGGAGCGCTGGCTCGATTTTACATCCGGGAAAATAGAATGGGAAGGGAAACCGGCTGCCATTGGATCGGCGTTTGATATAACCGATCGTAAACTCACGGAGCTGGCATTGCGGGAGAGTGAAGCCAAATTAAAACAGGCACAAGCAGCTGGGCGGCTTGGTTTTTGGGAATTCGACCTCCAGACGCAATCGATCTATTGGTCTGAGGAGACCTACAGGCTGTATGAACGGGATCCTTCTTTGGGCGCGCCAAGCGACACGGAAGAAGCTGGTTATTATTCCCCGCAGCAAGCGGCCCAGTTAAGGGAATATGCCCGCCGCGCTATCGAAGAAGGCGTTTCTTTCGAATTGGATTTGGAGATGCGTTTACCGAGCGGCCGGGAAGCTTATTATACTGCGAGTATGTATCCATATAAGGATGTTAACGGGCAAGTGCGGAAATTATTCGGCACGGTACAAGACATCACTGCCCGGAAACGGCGTGAGCGCGAGATCGAAGCGCAAGCCATGCTGGCAAAAGCATTGGCGGAATCGCTTGATTTAGAGAACTTATTAGCAAAAATATTAGCTGCTGCTCGCTACGCCATCCCCGCCGCCGATAAAGGTTCAATCTTACTGGCGGATGAGGAAGGCAATCTGCATGTAGAAGCAGTGATTGGCTATCAAGATGAACGGGTTCGCTCCGCCAGTTTCCCCGTCCATGCTGGATATTCCGCCCGTGCCTTTCGCGCCCGCCAGGCATTGATCATCCCTGATGCACGCAGTGATGATGAAATCCGTTATGATGGCGAAATTGAAGAAATGCGCCAGGTGCAATCCGCTATTGTAGTTCCATTAATCATCCGAGAGCGGATCATTGGCGTCCTCGCGCTCGATAATATCCGTGTTAATAATGCCTTCTCCGACCGAGATGTGCCTATCTTAAGCAATATTGCTTCCATCGCCGCACTGGCGATCCAGAACGCCCGGCTTTTCGCGGAGACCCAACGTCAACTCAATGAAATTTCTGCCATCCAGGCGCTTGGGCAAGCCTTATCCAGCACGCTCAACTTGAACGAGCTATACCGGATTGCTTATCAGCATGTGTGCGACCTGGTAGGGTGTGATAACTTTTCCATCAGCCTGTACGACGAAAAGACACAAACACTACACGCCTCGTTCGTATTGAGCGAGGGCGAAGAATTGGATGTTGGGTTATTCCCTCCGTTGAAAATGGATGTGCATAATCCTTTAGAGGGACGGGCAAAAGCGATTTTCACTGCGCAACCCGCCTTTGTCCATCATCTCCATCAAAAATCCCGCCAAGCGGGTGGATTATTAATCGGCAGTGCTACGGAACCAAAATCTGCTGTCTATATACCTATGCTTGTAGAAGGGCATGTGATCGGTTTAATGGAGCTGCAAAGCTATCGTGATGAGGCTTATCAGCCCAAAGATAGCGGTTTGATGAATATGATTGCAACCCAAATTGGTTTAGCGATTCAAAACGCGCGCCTCTACACTGAAACCAGCCAAAAGGCAGAAGAAAAAGCCGCATTCCTCGATGCCAGCCTGGCGCTGAATAACCTCGATTTGGATTACATTTTACACACGGTAGGGGAAAAAGCGAAGTCTCTCTTTCAAGCGGATGATTGCCGCATATTTCTCATTGACGAGGATAGCGACACGGTGCGATGTGTATTGTCCTTCGATGAAAATGCGGAAGCGATTTATCGCAGCGGGTTAAAAATCGGGGAAGGGATCGTTGGCAATGCTATCAAAAAGGTGCAGGCAGAAATAATTAACGAAGTGATGCAAGACCCGCGCGCGATACAGGTTGATGGCACAGAAGATCGCCCGGAAAGGATGATGGTTGTCCCGTTGCTCACTGCCGAAAAAGTGATTGGCGCAATGGAGATCGTACGAACGAGAGAAACCAGAGCGTTTATTCAAGATGATCTGGAATTATTGACCTCTTTCGCATCCATGACCAGTGTGGCTGTTTTCAACGCGCATCTCTATCAGCAGACCAACCGCCGTTTGGCGCAATTAGAAACCGTGCATCGGGTTACTTTTGCATTGCGTAGCGCGCAAAAAGTGGAAGAAGCCTTACCAATCTTGCTCGACGAAGCATTACATGGTTTAAGCGCCGAGGCTGGCTCGATTATGCTTTACTCGCCGGGTGATGGACAATTAAAAACTGTAACGGCGCGGGGATGGTTTTCTCAAATTGGAGAACAAACCCTCAAACCAATGGAAGGGATTGCCGGCACAGTCTTTGCCAGCAGCCGCTCTTACATCTCGCTGGACTTTTCGCAAGATCCTTTGGCAAAGAAACCTCAAAATGGAGAGCTCCCGGCTGGCTGGGGAGGCGCTTGTGTCCCGATTCGCGGCAAGGAGGATATTTTAGGGGTGTTATTCATTTCGGTGCCTTTGCCGCGCCGCATTCAATCCGAAGAGGTGAATTTGTTGGAATCTTTGGCAGAGATTGCTGCCACAACGCTGCGCCGAATGCGTTTATATGAGGATACCCTCCGCCGCGTCAAGCAATTGCAGGCATTGCAAATCATAGACCGTGCAATAACTTCAAGCCTCGATATGCACCTCACTTTGAACTTATTGCTGGAACAAAGCCTGGAACCATTAGGGGCGGATGCCGCAGATGTTTTGCTTTATGATGCGAATTTCATGCGTCTTAATCTCGTCGCCAGCCGTGGTTTTCGTGACCGCAAACTGGATTCTTTTGATCTTGGCTTGGGGCAAGATGCGGTTGGGAAATGTGTCAGCGAACGTCGTCCAATCCATGTCTTTTCTTTGAAAACGTATCCCAATTTTCCTCAGCGTACTGAATTATTCCAGCAAGAAGAGTTCCTATCGTACGTGGGCATTCCATTGATCGCCAAAGGTCAAATTAAGGGTGCGTTGGAAGTGTTTTTCCGTCGTTACTTTAACCCCGATCCAGATTGGATGGAATTTTTTCAAGGTATTGCACAGCAAGCTGCATTGGCGATTGATAATGCCCAAATGTTCAGTGAGCTGGAACGCTCCCATTTTGAGCTGTCCATAGCGTATGATGCGACCATATTGGGTTGGTCGAATGCGCTTGATTTGCGCGATAAAGAAACCGAAGGGCATTCCCAGCGGGTTACCGATCTCACTGTACAGATCGCAAAAGCAATGGGCATCAGCGAGGAGAAAATCGTCCATATTCGACGCGGGGCGTTACTGCATGACATTGGCAAGATGGGCGTGCCGGATCACATCCTCTTCAAACCAGGACCTTTAGACGAAGAGGAATGGAAGATCATGCGCCAGCATCCGCAATATGCGCTCGACATGCTTTCCCCTATTGCATACCTCAAACCCGCCCTGGATATTCCATTTTGCCACCATGAGCGCTGGGATGGCAGCGGCTACCCGCGCGGGTTGAAGGGTGAAGAGATCCCGATTGCCGCCCGTATTTTCGCCGTTGCCGATGTCTATGATGCATTGACTTCCGACCGCCCTTATCGAAAGGCACTTTCCCATCAGCAAGCTGTTGATTATATTCGTCAGCAGCGTGGTATTCAATTCGATCCAAAAGTGGTTGATGTATTCTTGCGAATTATCGAGAATAATCCCAACGAGACCTGAGTTATATCGCCCATTGCAACACCCACAGCGTCACCATCCCCACCAGGATGGTGAGCAGGACACTGCGCGTTTTCCAGGCTACTACAGTTGCCAATGCAGCTGCCAGGATACGAGGGTTACTC
>DAOTVW010000031.1:0-2169 GCA_034436035.1 Anaerolineales bacterium | reverse complement strand
CGGAGAGGTATTTTTCAATAAACTCTCCACACATTCTAAAACATCCTCATAAGCATTAAACACAGGCACAACCACCGCTGGAGCCCAGGATGGAAGAGAACGAAGCCATACTTGAATTCGGCTTTGTATAGGCAAGCCCAACATCTGCTGTGTGCCTCAAAGCGTTTTTTGCAAACTAAACTTTGGACAAACCGGAAATGGCGGAAGTAGATACCCACATACAGGTTTAGATGAGCATAAATCACCCATATGTATACCTCAACAATTTCTACAAAATCCAGCCTGGCCAGTTAGTCCAAAGTCCAGTGGCTGCAAGGGCTGCTTTATCGCACAAGAAGCGTGATGACCGCCCGGCAACCGAATTATTTATATAGAGATTGCTATTTGTAGAGTGAAAAGGACAGGCCTGTTTCACAAGAAAGTTCTTCCAAAGAAATGGTAAACTCGGTTCAACAAACGTACCACTCGACCCTTCTTTAAATTCTCTAAAAATTGGCATAACTCATCATTCTCCCGGCGCAACTCGTCATTCTCCCGGCGCAACTCATCATTCTCCCGGCGCAACTCGTCACTCTCCCGGCGCAATCCAATCAAATAAGGAATTCGCCTCCGCGCGCGCTCTGCATCTGGAGCCAAGCAGGGATGTTTCAGGAATGTAACTATCGGCTCAACTACTATAGACCAGCGCAGCGTATTCTGTAGCGGCAAAACCTGTTTTTTTAGTTCGGCGCGAGATGGTATGGAATCTAACCAACGCAATATAGCATCTGCTACAGATTGAGAGTCTCTTGGAGGAACCAAAGCCGCCAGGCCGTGAGCTCCCAATAGGTTGGCCATTTCATCGCCAACGCTCAATACACATGGGAGAGATGCCCAGAGATAATCAAGTGTCCGTGCACGAATCGCGTAACGGCTTTCAAAGAGATGATCATAGAGACCAATCCCTAAATCTGCTTCCAGCAGGTAAGCGCCACGTTGGGCATAGGGAATCCAATCCAGAAAGAACACATAGCGTCCAAGCCAACCGGCATTTTGACACCGCTCCAAGAATCGCGCTGCTTTTGACATCTTGGGGACTACCTGCTCATCATAATGATGAAGAGATCCGAAAACCCAACGCACATCTTGGCGCTGGGTCAAAACCTGCTCTATAGCTGCTGCCAGCGTCAGGGGATCGGTCCATTCCCACAACCCGCCCATCCAGAGCACCACCTTATCTTGGGGTCCGATGCCGGGTATTACCCCCTTCAAAACCGGCCCAGTCCACGTTGGGGGAACATCAGGGAGTCCCATAGGAACCGTGGCAATCCATCGTTCTGGGTCCATAGACAATGTACTTGCGTTCAGCCGACCGGCCATCCACAGAGTTCCCAGCCAGAAATCCCGTTGGCGCTCCGTCGCGCAAACAAAAAAGTCCCCCTGACTCAAATAGACAAGGGCGTCCTCAATTAAAATATCAACCAGCATTGAGAAATATGAACCTGAATAAGCAAAAAGCAAAATTTGTTCAATCTGCGATATGTCGTAAAGATCTGCGATAACAGGCTGCTCAATGGGCTTCCCAAGCCAATGGACGATGCGGCTTAGAAGAGGGCCGATAGCCATAACCACGTTAGCTTTTTGAAACCATTGCTCTAATGAAAATGGATCATCCCAAGAGAAACCAACCACTTGAAGCCCTTCGGAATCAGAAAACCCCGGATAGGGTGTAGCCAGAACAACACTGAAACCGTGCCGTGCAACTGCCCGAGCAATTTCCCAGGCACGAATACCTGGCCCAGCCATTTTAGGGCCAATGTGTTCGTGGGTAACAATCAGTAAATGGGTCATATCCTTAAATCCTTGTTATAAGTCAGCAATCAGGAGATTGTGAGATTATGTAAATTCTGCAAATGTGCTCATCGACCCGGAAAGCGATTCTATGGCTTCTTTACCTCCATTTTGGAAAAACCCACCGAGAGCCAGCGAGTATCACCATTTTGCCCCTGAGTAACATCAACCGGGCGTGCAGCATAAGCGAAGGAAAACCTTAACATATTTTCCCCCTTTTTAAGGAGTGATGAGGGGATAGAAATTTGAGCGCTCCAAGGAGAACAGTCCTGCCATACATGATGAGCAATCAATGTATTGTTTATTGTAACCGTAATGGCCTGATGTTGACCTGGCACA
>DAOTVW010000030.1:0-48613 GCA_034436035.1 Anaerolineales bacterium | reverse complement strand
AATTTTCCTGCGACAGGGCGGACAGAAGGCGGGCATCGCTTATACAGCGAAAATGATATCCTGCAGCTTCGGTGGGTCAAACAACGCATCGAAGAGGGGATGCAAACTGCCCAAGCCATCAATGCACTGCGACACATGGATCGGAATGATTTGGCTTCATTGCCTTCTATCTCCTATAAAACGGAACAAACCAGCAATTTTTATGAACAATATCAAAACAGCATTCTTTCTGCTTTATTTCAACACAATACTGATTTAGCTGACCAGATCTTCAATGATGCATTATCCAATATTAGTCTAGAACTATTCATTCAAAATGTCATCATTCCACTTTTTACAACAATTGGGCTGAAATGGCAACAACACGAAATTGGGATAGATACCGAGCATCTTGCTACCAATTATTTAAGACAAAAATTCTATTTTTGGATAAATAATGGACCTCCACCCTTAACGCAAAAACCAGTTGTATTGGCATGCGCGCCAAATGAATTACATGAAGGAGGTCTGCTCATTATCGGTTCGTTGTTAAGACGAAGGAGAATACCGATTGCGTATTTGGGTCAAACAGTGCCATTGGAAGATCTCAAACGGTTTATCCTTGAAACCATGCCGGCAGCGGTGATTGTGGTCGCTATGACTGAAGCAACTGCCAAAGAATTAATCAATTGGCAGAAAGTTATGCCCGAGGTCGCGCAGCCCTCAACCATCCATTTTTTTTATGCCGGTTTGGCATATATCGAACACCCTTATCTGATTGAAATAACACCTGGTATTTATCTTGGAGATAACATTCCCAAAGCAGTTGACTTAATCGAAAAACTTGTTTTGGAGAGACACTAACAAAAATGCAAATTCACACCTAACAAGATTGTATGTGTTGGGCATAATCAATCATGCTAGACTTTAAATCATTCTCTTATCTATTGGACTAGCATGATGAAAAGAAAATCACTCTCCATTCCTCAACCCATTTTATATGCACTGCTTGGCTTTAGTTTAGGAATTCTATATATCCTCGTTTCAACTATCATCGCGCTTTATTACAGCCAGATAGGTTTTACTTTACACGCAATGGCTACGGTGCAATATAAAAATCCATTATTATGGATCATTGACACCGCTCCAATAGTGCTTTGCCTCACCTTCTTAATCCTTGGCGTGAAGAGCTTTCGTTTACAGGTGATTTTGAACCAGCTCGAAAAGATTGTGCAAGAACGCACAAAAGAATTAAGCGAGGTCAATCAACAATTAATCACTGAAAATCAAGAGAAAATAAAAGTCGAAGCGATTCTCTCGCGAGCAAAAAAAGAATGGGAAACCACATTTGACGCAGTCCAAGATTTAATTCTCATCGTGGATAAACAAGGCAACATTATGCGCTGCAACCGCTCCGTTATCCAACGATTGGATACAGACTTTCAAAATGTAATCGGAAAAAATATTTACCAATTGCTCATGGGAGATGATCAGGAAAAGAAAACGGAAATCAATTGTTTCACTCCTTATACTCAATTTAAAACGCTCGCGGGTTGGTATGAAGTTGAAACCTATCCTATCGAATTGTCATCCGGTGAGAGCGGAAAAGTATATATTATTCGTGACATCTCTGATCGTCGTGAAGCGGAAGAACAAATCCTCCGCCAAAAACAATATTTTGAGGCTGTGGTCTATAACAGCCCCGTTGCGATTGTAATCTTGGATCTTCAAAATCGCATCCTTTCCGTAAACCCTGCTTTCGAAAGTCTCTTTGATTATGATCAAAAAGAAGTCATCGGAAAAGAACTTGATCCATTAATTACACCACCAGACTTACTGGAGGAAGCAAGAGAATTTACTCTTAGTGCCAACAATCATTTCTTACATAAAATCAGCAAACGCCAGAAGCGAGATGGAAGTTTGCTCGATGTGGAGATTTACGGTGTTCCCATTGTTGTAATGGGCGAGACAGTGGGGACATTAGGGATGTACCATAATATTACAGAGCTTATTCAAGCGAAAATAAAGGCGGAAGAAGCAGATCGAGCAAAGAGTGAGTTTTTAGCAAATATGTCTCATGAAATTCGCACGCCGATGAATGGCATCATGGGAATGCTTGAGCTAGCGTTGGATACTCCATTAAATGCTGAGCAACAAGATTACCTAAAAACCGCGTTGGAAAGTGCAGAGGCATTATTAGCCTTATTGAATGACATTTTAGATTTTTCAAAAATTGAAGCGAGAAAACTTGAACTAGAAGAAATCGAATTTGAATTGCGATCCACAGTGGAATCTGTTGCGCGGACAATGGCGCAAAGAGCTGGTGAAAAAGGGCTTGAGACTATTTGTATTATTCCTTCAGATATCCCCAATCATGTCATTGGTGATCCTACACGGTTGCGACAAATACTCGTGAATTTGATCGGGAACGCGATTAAATTCACAGAAAAAGGGGAAATTTCCATTGAGGTTGAAAAAATCGAGGAGCAAACGGATCAGGTTATTTTAAAATTTGCTGTTAAAGATACTGGCATCGGAATACCCAATGATAGAATTGATGCAATTTTCAGCCGATTTACGCAGGCGGATGGTTCTACAACACGCAAATATGGCGGCACCGGTTTAGGTTTGACCATCTGCAAACAACTGGTGGAATTGATGGGCGGCAAAATCGGTGTAAATAGTCAGGTGGGAGTTGGGAGTGAATTTTGGTTTGTCATTCCATTAAAGAAACAGACTAATGGCGTTGTATCCCATTTAATATCAACGGATGAGCTGGTAGGCATTCGGATATTAGTGGCAGATGATAATCAAACGAACCGAACATTTCTAAAACGCACGTTAGAAAGTTTTGGCTGTGTTGTAGATACTGCAAGCAATGGATATGCATGTATTCAACAAATTCGACAGGCGGTAGCGCAACAGCAACCATACCAATTAGTCTTGCTAGATATGCAAATGCCGGAAATGGATGGAGAAACCACGGTTAAACTCATCCGGCAGGATGCAAACATCGAGAATTCAAAAATAATCATTTTGACCTCAATGGGTCAACAAGGAGATGTTAAAAGATTCCAGGAACTCGGATGTGTGGGTTATTTGCTTAAACCAATCCGACAATTAGAATTGCGCGATGCGGTAAGGCTGGCGCTCAGCCAAGAAAAAACTCCGCAACCAAAGATCATAACCCGTCATACCATCTCAGAATACGCTTGCAGTCAATGCCGCATCTTGCTCGTTGAGGATAATCCTGTCAACCAAAAAGTGGCGGTAAAAATCTTGACCAAAGCAGGTTTTTCGGTCGACACAGCAAGTAATGGACTTGAGGCATTGAAAGTCATGCAAGAAGGGAAGTATCAACTTATTCTTATGGATGTTCAAATGCCCGAGATGGATGGTTTTGAAACAACCCGAAGAATCCGTGAAATGGATGCCCCATTGCGAGACATTCCCATTATTGCCATGACTGCTCATGCACTTAAGGGAGATCGAGAAAAATGCATCGAAGCTGGTATGAATGACTATATTTCAAAGCCAATTGATCATCAAGAACTTCTGGAAGTGCTTTCAAAATGGATTCCAGCGAAAAAATTCGAGGGATCAACTGGTGCATTAAAAATAACTCCGCCAAAGAAAAATCATCTAAATCAAAAGGAAAAAATTGAACAAGAAAACACTCCGGATTTTGATATTGCATTGGATAATTTGGAAATTGACCTGAGTGATTTAGCAGAAATAAAACCAGAAATCGAATCACACAATTCAGATTCCAGGGATGCTTATCCAATAAAATCTCCTGCGAAATCCGAGACTGCTCGATTGCATAATGATTCAGGAGAACTTATCAACATGGATGAAGTATTACCTCGGTTTGTGGATGATATAGATTTTTATTTTGAAATGTTCGAGGAATTTCTAGGAAAAGTGGATAGTTTAGTCGAAGATATTCAAAGCGCAATTTACCAAAAAGACGCAAAAAAGGTGAATTTTCTTGCTCATAGTTTAAAGGGAATGGCAGCAAACTTAGGTGCAACAAGATTAGCAGAAGTTGCATTACAACTCGAAATAGAAGGAAAAAACGAGAATTTAGAAACTTCGTTAGATAAAGTATCGGATTTACAACAGGAAATTGTAAAATTACGCGCTTGGTTCAATGAGAAAAAGGGTCAGGTCGAAAAAGAAATTTAATCTATCCCATCATAAATGTGAATTTGCTGAAGAAGACGGAAAACGCCATTGAATTGTTTATCAAATCAATGGCGTTTTCTTTTTTTTCTAGCGGTCCCGACGGGATTTGAACCCGCGATCTCGGCCTTGACAGGGCCGCATGTTAGGCCGCTACACCACGGGACCTGGCGTCCCGTATATTACTATACATAGCGAGTGTCGTCAAGGCATAATTAACCATTTTGTGGTTTAAATTTCATTTCATGATGATGAATAATCCGATCGAGCTCTGCGACAAGTTGATCCTCTAAGGGTTGTGGATGATATTCTCGCAATATTTTTTGGGCATCCTGCAATGCCCATTCTCGTGCCCCATCTCGCTTCTGTTCCCATACGTTATAAGGACGACGATCCATATAACGGGGTAACCAACGCTCATTCATATGTTTCTTGGTATGTTTTTGGGCAAGGAAATTACCACCGGGACCAACCGCTCGAATCACATCCAAAGCAAGATTCTCTTCATCCACGACAATACCTTCAAAAGTAGAGCAGAGAATACTCCAAATCTCCGCATCCAATAGCAACATTTCGTAGGAAAGTATGCGTGATCCATGCAATAATCCAGCTCCTAATAACATATCGGAGAGGGTCGAGACAGCCATAAAAGCAGAAAGGCTATTCTCAACTGCGGATTGCCAACCAGGTTCTTTCGCGCCAGTCGCAAAGGCACCCATCGAAAGCGGAACATTATAAAAATCAGCCAATACATTGGTAGCGGCACCAAACAAGAAATCCTCTGGGCCACCCCCTGTATATGCTCCCGTCCTTAAATCTGCGGAGGTTTGTGCGGCTGCATAATAAACCGGGCAACCTGGATACGCCATTTCCATTAATGCTAGCGCAGAAATCACCTCAGCATTTCCAACAACCAAATTTCCAGCTAAGGTGACTGGTCCTGTCGTCGCGCAAGATGCCATTGTCATGTACCCGATTGGTAAGCCAGCTTCTGCAGCAACCAGGCCAGCCTCCAGGCTTCCGCCATCGTGGCTGAGCGGGCTGGTTGTACATTGCATCACCGATAGAATAGGGCGTTTACGCAATGCATCCCTTCCACCGACAATCGCCGCTGCCATATCGATAGCAGTTTTCATTTCATTTTCATTGATAATAGATTCGGTTTGGAGATGTTTTTTGCTCACTAGCCAAATCGCTTCCAATTCGTGTAAACTCCTGCTTTGCGGAGGGCAATCCTGAGCAGAGATGGGTACCCAATGAAAGGCAATTTCATCGAGATAGTCCGCCACTCGAGCTACATCTTGGACATCTTTTTTGGTGGTTCTCCGTCTCTCACCGGTAAAAGCATCCAGGATTTCCACTCCGCATCCATCTGTCCCCAGATGGCTATAGGTACCATCTAAGGGTAAATCCAGACTTGGGTCGATCGCTGCTAGCGTATAAACGGGTGGTGCCTTCGATAACGCTTCCTCGATGATATGCCCCGGTATTTTCGCAATCATCTTCTGGCGATCAACCTGTGCATGATTGGCTTCTAGTATGTCCAAAGCTTTATGAGAAGGAAACCGCACTCCTACTGATTCGATGATATCCAATGTGGCAGTATGTATTTTTTGGACATCCTCTTTAGAAAGGATATTCAAACTAATGCGCGGATCATGAACGCTTTTAATTTTTCCTGGCATCATTGTCCCCCGTTTCTATTTCTACTTTCCAACCAGGGTACGTGCTATTTGGACAGCGCCCATTGCATCTTCCGCATAGCCATCGGCGCCAATTTCTTCTGCCCAGCTACGTGTTACCGGCGCTCCTCCCACCATTACTTTCACTTTATCGCGTAAACCAGCATTCGCGAGAGCTTTTATCACTTCCCTTTGATTAACCATAGTGGTGGTGAGTAAAGCGGAAAGTCCAATAATATCTGGTTTCATCTCTTGTGCTTTTTGTATAAATGTTTCTGTCGCGACATCGACACCAAGGTCATGAACCTTAAAACCATTTGCTGAAAGCATAGTGCCTACCAGTGATTTACCGATTTCGTGGATATCCCCTTTTACTGTGCCAAGAATTACCGTTCCTGCGGATTCAACAGCTTGGTGACGTTTTAGCAACTCTGGTTCCAGTAGAACCATTGCTTTCTGCATACCATCTGCGGCGATAATTAAATCTGGTAAAAAATATTCGCCGGAAGAAAATTTTTCGCCGACGATATTCATACCCGGAATTAGTCCTTGTTTAATGATCTCCATTGGCTCAACGCCCGCTGCTAACGCTTCTTTCGTATATTCAAACGTGGCATCTGGGTCTCCATCTATTAAGCTTTGGGTTAACTTGGCAAAAATTTCCTGTGACATAATTTGCTCCTGAAGTGGTCTGGAATAAGGTTGTGTAGTCTAATCATACCAGATAGCTGGCTATTAGGGCAAATCTTTCTTGGGGAAAAACAATGACTTCGAGAATTCTTCCGTAAATTTCGGGTGATTGGATAATTCCACATAGTGTATTTCATTAGCGACTCTGCTGGCGAGATCACGATAAAATTGTGAAAGGAGCATATAACGGGCACCAGTCCCAGCTGCATTCCCAACTTGATGGACTTTCTCGGCTGGCAGGGTAGGAAACATACCAATGCGCATAGCATTGCGGATATCGATGTAGGTGCCAAATGCACCAGCAACAATAAATTCATCGATATCGTGAGTTTGGATATTTGCTTCTTTCAATAATATTTCAATCCCAGCTCGGATTGCCCCTTTCGCCAGTTGAATTTCATTGATGTCACGACGAGTGATCACGACAGCCTGGTGATGTCCGGTTTGATCTTCTGTCGCCAAGATAAATTCTGGGAGTCGTTCTGTTTTCCGAACACGGGGATGATGGTTCAGTATCATACCCTTTTCATCGAGGATGTTGGCATAATACATCTCTGCAATGACGTCTAAAATCCCGGAACCACAAATGCCAACAGGAGGTTGATCGGCTATCGTTTTATAATGAATTTGCCCATCTTTACTAATCTGAACCCGCTCTATGGCACCAGGTGCTGCTCTCATCCCGAACTGGATATGCGCGCCTTCGAAAGCTGGTCCTGAAGCTGTTGAACAAGAATAAATTTGTCGGTTATGCAACAAGGAAATCTCTGTATTGGTGCCAATGTCCAATGCGACAACCGTCTTATTGGAATAGGCTAACTCTTTCCGATATTGAAATAAGGTAGCCAAAAGCATCGCAACATGATCAGCGCCAACATAACCGGCAATATTAGGGGGTAAATAAACCAATCCTCCTTTTGTAATTTGTAGTCCGATTTCTCTGGCAGGCACATTGACGGCTTCGGAAACAGCAGGGACATAAGGTGCCATCCCCAATTGCTGGACGGGAAACCCTCCAAATAGATGATGCATGGCTGTATTGCCAACCACAACTGCATCCACAATTTCGACATGCTGCGTGTTCTTTTGATGAAAATCTTCGAGCATTGTTTGAATGAGTTTGTTCAAACCTTCTACGATGCGTTCCTGTAATATTTTCCTCCCAGAGGTTTCCCCATTCTCAGGATGAGCGATCGCATAGGATATCCTGCTGATCACATCTTCTCCAAAGGCAATTTGGGGATTCATCATTCCCGCTTGCGCTAAAGTATCTCCATTTTCAAGATTAACCAAATAGGCAGCAACTTTCGTTGTGCCCACATCTACCGCTAAGCCTGCAATGACAGCGGGGGGTTGGTTTGGTAAGATTGAGATTAGTTTATTCTGATTGAAAATAGCTTTGATATTCCAATTAGCGTCTCTCAGGAGAGGCGATGCTGATGTTAACAAGGGGTACTCTATTTCAACCTGGGATATTGTTGTTCCAATCGCGTCCTTCAGCCGGGTAAAATCTGATCGTAAATCAGTGATGGACGGGATAGGAATTTCGAGGGGGATGATCCGAATAGCTGGTTCAACCGGAATGTCCGCTTGTTGTCCTTCGAGTTGTAGTCTTTGCGGTGTGGTGAGTGATTCAGGTGGAACATCAATAATGACATCCGATTGAGGATATGCTTGACAAGCTAACCGATATCCATTGTGTAGCTCATCTTCGGTAAAGGTTTCTTGTTCATCGATGGTGGCGGAGCTTAATTCTCCTTGCATCAACCGAACCTTACAACTTCCACAAATTCCGATACCGCCACAAATCGAGGTAATATCAACGCCAGCTAATTGAGCTGCTTCAAGTAAGGATTTATTTTCTGGAATTTGAATCCGCCTGCCTACGGGTTGTAATTCCACCAGAAAATGTTTTTGTTTATTTGTTTCGTTATTCATATATCCTCATTCCGATAATTTTGCATATTGTACTCGAATACTGTCATTTTCAAAAATATGTTGAAAATTGCTTTACGTATGAAAAACTCGTTATATAATAATATTAATCATGATTCATTTCTTAAAACTTTGGCGAATACTTTTTCATCCACGGGGGTAAATCAATCATTTTTCTTTTTTTGAAAGGAGTAAAAATGAAAAACAAAAGGAATTGCTTTCGTTTTATAGGTATTTTCCTCATTATCGTGATTTTTCTCAGTGCATGTGCTCCAAAAGCACCAGCAAAACCAAAAGTTGCCACGTTTATCTTCACCCAAGAATTTGATACCCTTAACCCCCTTTATACCAATATGTGGTTTTCCCAAATCACTTTGCAATTATGGAATGGGTGGGCGTGGAATTTCAATGAAAAAAACGAACCAATTCCATATCTTGTTAAAGAGTTGCCCTCGATTGAAAATGGCGGTATCTCCGCGGATGGAAAAACTATCACCATTAAACTACGGCAGGATCTCAAATGGTCTGATGGGACTCCGTTAACTAGCGATGACTTCGTATTCACATACGATATGACGATGTCACCCAAAAATGCCGTGGCAACAACATACCCTTATGATAAACTCGCCGGTCTTGAAGCGCCAGACAAATATACTGTTGTGATGAAATTCAATGAGCCCTTTGCACCATGGCAAGCCACATTTTGGAAAGGCATTTTACCCGCCCATATCCTAAAACCAATTTTCGAGAAAGATGGATCGATTGATAATGCAGAGTGGAATCTCAAACCAACCGTTGGCTTTGGACCGTATGTATTCAAAGAATGGGAATCTGGGAGCTATGCCAGATTTGTGACGAATCCAAATTATTGGGGAACCAAACCTAAGATCGATGAAATCTTCATTCGCTTCGTTCCCGATGATGCATCACAAATCAATGCACTACAAGCCGGAGATGGCGATTTAGGGACATTCATTGCATATAGCGATATGCCCAAACTGGAACAAGCGGGAATAAAAATCGTACCCGCATTTTCTGGTTACAACGAAGGGATGTTCTTCCTTATTTCCAAGGAACGGGGTCATCCTGCCATGTTAGACGTACGGGTTCGACAAGCGATCGCGATGGGCATTGACCGAGAATCCATCGTTAAAAATTTGTTACTTGGCAAGACCGGAGTACCAGCAAGCTATTGGGATGCACTGCCTTTTTATAACACACCCCCAGTACAAAATTATCCTTACGATCCGGAGGCGGCTAAGAAATTGTTAGACGAAGCTGGCTGGGTTGATAGCAATGGAGACGGTGTACGTGATAAAGATGGGGTTGAATTGGATCTAAAATATGGGACAACCATACGGGAAGTCCGCCAAGATACTCAAGCCGTTGTTCAGCAAGACCTCGCCAAAATTGGCATAAAAGTCGAGTTGCTCAGTTATGATTCCGATGTATTCTTCGCCAGTTATGACAAAAAAGGACCAGCTGCAACCGGAGAATTGGATATCATGGAATGGTCCGACACGACGAATTTCCCAGATCCAGATTATTATTATTGGTACTGTGACGAAATCCCATCCGATGAGAACCCGCAAGGTGCAAACTGGCAATACCTCTGCGATGAAGAATTAGACAGCTTGTTCAAACTGCAAGCAACGCAGGTTGATCCAAAAGAGAGGCAAAAGACTTTCCAAAAAATTAACCAGATCTTCCATGACAAAGTATACTGGTTAGGATTATGGCAAGACCCAGATATGTGGGCTATTGGAAAACGGTTATCCAATTATAAAATCTCCGGTGTTACGCCATTCTTCAGTATTACGGAATGGGATTTTAATAGCGGAGAGTAATAGGTAAGGTTTATGGGTGAGTTGCGCTTTGTCAACTCACCCAATTTTCCCCCATTTAGAAAACAAAAATGAGCCGATACATCGTACAGAGAATCTTGCAGGGAATCCCGTTACTATTTTTCATCAGCATTATTTTATTTTTTTTGATGATGAATATGGGCGATCCAATTGCTACGATGGGCGGGAGAACCACAACCCGTCCAGCAGATCGCGAACGGTTAAAAAGACAACTCGGTCTGGATAAACCGATCATCGTTCAATATGTCTATTGGCTGATTGGAAACGACTGGACAAAAATTGACTTAGATGGAGATGGAGTAGCTGAGACAGCTGGGCAGCGTCACGGTATTTTACGCGGGGACTTTGGATATTCCTTAGTCAATCGGGGTAAACCAGTTTTAGATGTCATTGGAGAAAGATTACCGAATACCCTGATTTTAATGCTCGCAGCCGAGTTCGTTATCATCCTAGGCTCTTTGCTGGTAGGTGTTTATTCTGCACTGCATCAATATTCCTTCACTGATCACTTTATCACGACACTCTCTTTTATTGGATATTCAATGCCAATCTTTTTTATTGCTCTTCTTTCAATGTATATATTTGCAGTTCTCTTTAAACGTTGGGGTTTACCATATCTCCCAACTGTGGGTATGTTTGATCCCCAAATCGGAAAAACAACAGGACAAGTGTTACTCCATATGATTTTACCGGTATTTAGCATTTCTGCAATTAGTTTAGCGGCATATTCGCGCTATATCCGCAGTACGATGCTGGAAGTCATGAACCAAGATTACATTCGGACTGCTAAAGCGAAAGGATTACCGCGCCGGCAAATTATTTTTATTCATGCGCTAAAAAATGCCTCTTTACCGATTGTTACTGTGATAGGTTTGGACCTACCCCTCCTATTGGGCGGAGCAGTTGTAACCGAACGTATATTTGCCTGGCCAGGGATGGGACGGCTCTTTTTGGATCATGTTGAAAGAGCCGATTTACCGGTGGTCATGGGTATATTAATGCTCATCTCTGTTGCAGTGGTTGTGTTTCAAATCTTAACTGACATCATTTACGCCTGGCTTGATCCCCGCATCCGCTACCATTAAAATCCATTATGAGCACGGATATCACTACCAATCTTCTCATTGACGATCTAGAAGCACCTCCTCTTACTCTCCAAGAACTTGCATGGAGGCGCTTTACTCGCCACAAAATGGCAATGCTAGGGGGAATATTTCTCATTTTGTTGATACTTTATTCTTTTGGCGGCAGTCTATTTGTGGATGAAAAGTACGCTAATTTAACCAACCCTCCGATACGGTTATCTGCACCTTCCATCCAGCACCCATTTGGTACGGACACGGTAGGACGAGATGTGTTAGCCCGTACCATTTATGGAGGACAAATTTCGATGATCATTGGCATCTTAGCTGTCCTCATTGAAACCTCTCTTGGGATATTAATTGGGGCAATCGCTGGTTATTACGGGGGAAAGATTGATAGTTTGCTGATGCGTTTTACAGAAGCTATGCTAAATATTCCGGAAATTTTTTTGTTAATTGTAATGGCTAAATTCTTTGGCAATAAGATTCCGAACTTAACGCTATTCGGCAGAACGTTTAGCGGTAGCGTGGTTGTCATTGTTGTCATTATCGGATTAACGAGTTGGATGTATTTAGCACGCATCGTGCGAGCTGAATTTTTATCCATCAAAGAAAATGATTTTATTTTAGCTGCGAAAGCAACCGGCACATCAAACGCGGAAATAATTATTCGCCATATCCTTCCAAATAGCATTGCCCCTATTATTGTCTCAGCTACTTTAGGTGTTGCTAACGCGATTTTATCGGAGGCTTACATCAGCTTTTTAGGCTTAGGGGTACAACCTCCCACTGCGACTTGGGGAAATATGTTAGATGGTGCAAATAATTACATTGAATCTGCTCCCTGGCTATGGTTTTTCCCCGGTTTCTTGATTTTATTAACGGTCTTGAGTATCAATTTCCTCGGAGATGGCTTAAGAGATGCATTAGACCCTCATAGTCGGGCGGTTTAACCATGGACCCATTACTGATTGTAAATAATCTCGTCACGCAATTTATCATTCCAGAAGGAACCGTCTACGCAGTTAACGGAATCTCTTTTCACATCAATCCAGGCGAAACTCTCGCAGTGGTAGGAGAAAGTGGTTGTGGTAAATCGGTGTCTATGCTTTCCGTAATGGGTTTAATCCCAACCCCTCCGGGCAAAATTGTCCATGGCGAAGCGATTTACGGGGAAAGGAATTTGTTCACCCTGAATGAAGAGGAAATGGAAAAAATTCGCGGAAAAGAAATCGCCATGGTTTTTCAAGATCCAATGACTTCACTCAATCCCGTTTTAACAATTGGCAGGCAGATCACCGAGGCCCTGGCCTGCCACTTAGGCATGACCTCCATTGAAGCAAGGGATAAAGCAATAAATTTATTAGAAATGGTTGGCATACCAGAAGCACGCAACCGATTAGACGATTATCCCCATCAATTCTCGGGCGGTATGCGTCAACGCGTTATGATCGCCATGGCTTTATCTTGCAACCCAAATCTATTGATCGCGGATGAACCAACGACGGCACTGGATGTCACCATTCAGGCCCAAATCGTGGAGCTAGTCATTCAACTGAAACAACAACGAAATATGGCAGTGATCTGGATTACCCATGATCTAGGAGTTGTTGCCGGGATAGCGGATCGGGTTAACGTCATGTATGCCGGGTTCATTGTCGAAGAAGCTAATGTGGATGATTTATATGAAAACCCCCATCATCCTTATACGCAAGGTTTATTAGGATCTTTGCCACGCGTTGATCGACGCCGTGATCGAAAGTTAATATCGATACCCGGCTCTCCACCGAGTCTGTTAGTAAAACCAAAAGGATGCCCCTTTCGACCACGTTGTCAATATGCTCGGGAAATTTGCCAAATCGAAACGCCACAGTTAAGAAACATCTCGCAGAATCATCGGGTAGCCTGTTGGATAAATGTGGAAAACGGAGAACAAATAAGTGGATAGCGAACCGCTTGTCAACGTTGCAAGGTTAAAAAAATATTTTCCTGTATCAAAAGGGTTATTGTTCCAAAAACAAACCGGCTTTGTCAAAGCCGTGGATGATGTTTCATTTGAGATTTTTCGCGGAGAAACTCTCGGACTTGTAGGAGAAAGCGGTTGTGGGAAAACAACTGTGGGAAGGACAATATTAGGACTTTATCCCATCACAGAGGGAAAAGTGTTGATTGAGAACATCGATGTTGCAAAAGCACATGGGAAAGAGTTACAGCAACTAAGGCAAAAAGCACAAATGATCTTTCAAGATCCTTATGCTTCTTTAAACCCCCGCTGGACTGTGAGCGCAATTATCAGTGAACCGATTCGGGTTCATCATCTATCTCAATCGGAAGCTGAAAAAACCGAGCGTGTGCAAGAGTTAATGCAATTAGTGGGATTGAGCCCTCGTTTAATAAACCGTTTCCCGCATGAATTCTCAGGGGGACAACGGCAACGTATCGGTGTAGCACGCGCCCTAGCATCTCAACCAGATTTTATTGTATGCGACGAACCTATATCTGCATTAGATGTGTCCATCCAAGCCCAAGTGGTCAATTTATTGGAAGATCTGCAAGATCGACTCAATTTAACCTACTTATTTATTGCGCATGATTTAAGCATGGTGCGTCATATTTGTGATCGGGTTGCAGTGATGTATTTGGGGACAATCGTGGAGAGCGCTGATCGGGATGAATTATATGAACAACCCCTTCACCCTTACACCAAAGCACTGCTTTCTGCGGTACCGATTCCAGATCCGAAAAAAGATCGCAACCGCCACAGGATTATTTTACAAGGTGATATTCCCAGTCCAATTAATCCTCCAAATGGATGCCGTTTTCATACACGCTGTCCAATAGCTAAGCAATATTGCAAAGAGCAAACCCCCCAATTTCGGGAAGTGGGGCAATCACACTGGGTTGCCTGCCATGAAATCGCCTAATTAATGACTAATCTAGTAAACATATATAGACAAATATTGCCTTTGAAGGGTAATAAATGTCACTTGCATTCATGGGTAATTTTTGATATATAAGATAATGAGTTAGCCCATATCCTTATCTTTAACAACTTAATCATGACCAAAGGAAGGAAACCGTGGAAAAAATCACAATTGAGATTCCAACTATGTACGGGGATCATCATGTCCTGGAAGTTAGGAAAATACTGCTAGCAATCCCCGGCGTAAAAGATGTTTATGCTAGCAGCTGTTTTGGGATTGTCCAGGTGGAATATGATCCCAAGCTAACCAATGATATTGAAATTAAAATGAAACTCGACGAGGCTGGATATTTGGGGGAATGGACAATACCAGCAGAATACACCTCTTCTTTAGAAGCGGTCCAAGAAAAACCACAATTTTTCCGTCATACGGAAGTATTTGAATCCACAAAGAGCGTGGTTAGTTTTGCTCAGATTGTAAGCTATAGTGGTAGACCTCTATGGCCATGCCCTGGTATGGGGCTTATTCGGGAGAAAATGGAGGAATAAAATGGCAAAAGAACGGCGCAGTCACGAAGAACACAGTTCCGACCCTGCTGCACAAGAAATGTTATATCGTGCAGATGAATTGGGGTTATCCACAGCATTTACCCGTGCAGATGAACTTGTGCCTTGTAATATTGGTGGAGCAGGGATGTGCTGTAAAATCTGCGGGATGGGTCCTTGTCGGATAACCAAAGATGGACAAACCGGCATTTGCGGTGCAACAATCGACACCATTCAAGCTCGTAATTTCATCCGATCGATTGCTGCTGGAGCAGCTGCTCACTCAGATCACGGTCGAGATATGGCGTTCATCCTCAAAGCGGTTGCAAATGGCGAAGCAGAAGGCTATATGATCAAAGATGTCGCCAAATTACGCATGATAGCTCAACATTACAATATCCCTATCGAAGGGCGTTCGCCATCCGAAATTGCTAATGACCTAGCAGATCTTTATATCGCTCAATTTGGTCAACAAAAAGGTGAAGTCGCCCCGGCGATACGAGCGCCGAAAAAACGACAATCCTTGTGGCGGGATCAAGGTGTGATGCCACGCGGGGTAGATCGTGAGGTTGTGGAAGCGCTCCATCGAACTCATATCGGCGATGACCAGGATCCAATTCATATCCTTCACCATGCGATTCGGGTAGCCATTGCAGATGGATGGGGTGGCAGCATGATTGCCACGGATATCTCGGATATTTTATTTGGAACTCCCGCGCCCTTGCTTGGACAAGCAAATTTGGGCGTACTTAAAGAGGACATGGTTAATGTCATCGTTCATGGTCATGAACCAACTCTATCTGAGATGATTGTTGCTGCCTCACAAGATCCAGAGATCATCGAGTACGCTCGGGCAGCCGGTGCAAAGGGAGTAGCTCTTTCCGGTATTTGTTGTACTGCCAATGAAATTTTGATGCGTCAAGGAATTCCGGCTGCAGGAAATTTCTTACACCAGGAATTGGCGATCCTCACCGGTGCTGTTGAAGCTATGGTAGTCGATGTTCAATGCATCATGCAGGCGCTAACTGATCTGGCGACGAATTTCCATACCAAGATCATCACCACCTCTCCTAAAGTTAGGATAAAAGGCGCCATTCACATAGAATTCGAAGAACATAAAGCATATACCATAGCAAAAGAAATCCTCAAAACCGCCATTGACAATTATAAAAATCGTGGAGAAACCCATATTCCGAAACAAAAAGAGAGTCTAGTGCCTGGCTTTTCTCATGAATATATCAATTATGCACTTGGCGGATCATATCGGGCTTCTTTCCGACCTCTAAACGATGCGATTATGGCAGGGCGAATTAGGGGCGTTGCAGCAATCGTTGGTTGCAACAATCCCCGCAGCAAGCAGGATTATCTGCACACCTATGTCACCCAAGAATTACTGAAACAAGATGTCCTGGTTGTGGAAACCGGTTGCGGCGCAATTGCCAGCGCCAAGATGGGATTTTTACTTGGTGAAGCAGGTTTAGACAAAGTTGGACCGGGGTTGCGCGAAGTCTGCGAAACAGTCGGTATTCCACCAGTTCTACATATGGGATCTTGTGTTGATAATTCACGTATTTTAACCGTCTTAACTCAGATGGCTGAGGAAGGCGGTCTAGGGGATGACATCGATCAAATTCCAGCAGTGGGTCTAGCACCAGAATGGATGAGCGAGAAAGCATTATCGATCGGAAGTTACTGTGTTGCATCGGGCGTCTATGTGATTTTTGGCGGTTCATCTCCCGTCGGCGGTATGCCTGATCGGGTATCGGATAGTGATATTGTCCTAAAATACATCAGTGAAGGCTGGGAAAAATTATACGGCGGCAAAATGGAATTTATTTCGGATCCAGATGAAATGATTCGCCGCACTCTGGCTCATATTGATAAGAAACGGGCAGCTTTAGGTTTGCCAGAATATCGCCCAGACCGGTTTGGTAAGAGCGGCGACTGGCGGATTAAAGAGCTAGAGCAATTACCACTGGATGAGAGAGTCAATGCATTATATGGCATTGCAGCGGATTAGGAGGTCTACAAATGTCACGCTATATAGCAACACGGGCAATCCGAGGGGCAAATGCTCTGGTAAGAGAAGCAGAGCTAATGTTAAACAAAGCACTTTCCGAGAAAGGTCCCGACACAAAGGTATCTTTCCCAAATACCGCCTATTATCTTCCATTAATCTATGGAATGACTGGAATAGCAGTCGAAAAATTAGCTGATTTAAAACCAGTCGTTGAACATGCAAAAGTACTGTTACATCCAACACCGTCCGAAAACCATTGGACCCCCTATTTAGGGGAAACTTTGGATAGCGGGATGGCAACGCTGTTGGCTGCAGAAACCATTGAGGCAATCCGTTTTGTTTATGGACAACAGCCAGAACCAATGCCTGGCTTAGTCTTGGCGGGGGGCACGTCCTATCCATCTCTCGATGCAAGCGGGAATGGTCATGGGGGGCACCTTAATGGGCCAATTGATGACATCCAATTACGATCATGGGGAATTCAATTGGTAGATGGACGTATGCCTGGCTTTGCTGCGATTGTTGGTGCAGCAAAATCAAATGAAGTAGCAGTCAAAATCGTGCGCGAGTTACAACGGCGGAATATCCTTTGCTTTTTATCCGGCAATGTCAATGGACGCTCCATCATCCATCAACTTATGGAAGAAGGGGTAGAGTTGGGCTATGATACCTATACTGTCCCATTTGGAACAGATACGATCAGTGCCATTTATGCACTTGGTTTTGCTACCCGTTCCGCATTGACCTTTGGTGGGTTGAAAGCGGGCCAGGCGCGCGAAATTTTATTGTATAACCGTGAGAGAGTGTTTGCTTTTGTATTAGCCTTGGGCGAGGTGGATGACCTTAAGTATGCTGCAGCTGCAGGCGCGATTAACTTTGGCTTCCCAGTCATCGCTGATACTGTCATCCCAGAGATATTACCGACGGGCATTACGAAATATGAACACGTGGTAAGTATGCCCTTTAATGAAATCGAAGGGAAAGATGACCTTGAGAAAGCGGAACTACTCGTCCAAAAATGCATCGAAGTGCGTGGTGTAAAAGTAAAGCTAGCAGAAGTTCCCGTCCCCGTTCCCTATGGCTCGGCATTCGAAGGAGAAGTCGTCCGTAAGAACGACATGCGGGTGGAATTTGGTGGCAAACATTCGCGTTGTTTTGAATATTTATATATGGCCCCTCTCGATGAAGTGAGCGATGGAAAAGTGGAGATAATCGGTCCATCTTTTGAAAACATCCCACCGCAAGGACACATGGACATGGGTATCATTGTCAAAGTTGCCGGCCGGCAAATGCAAGAGGACTTTGAACCTGTCCTTGAAAGACAAATCCATTATTTCATCAATGGCGCATCGGGAATCCAACATATAGGCCAACGGGATATCGCCTGGATTCGTATCTCAAACAATGCTGCCGAAAAAGGCTTTAACTTAGAACATTTTGGAAAAATTCTGCACGCTCGTTACCATGCAGATTTTGGCGCTATCGTCGATAAAGTCCAGGTGAGCATTATCACCGAACCAGAATTACTCCAACAATGGTTAGCAAAAGCACGTGCCGCCTATGATTATCGGAATAAGCGGTTGGCAGACCTAACCGACGATAAAGTCGAAGAGTTTTATTCTTGCACCCTATGCCAGTCCTTTGCTCCCAATCATGTGTGTATCGTTAGTCCAGAACGGTTGGGTTTATGCGGAGCTTATAACTGGCTAGACTGTAAAGCATCCTATAACATCAATCCAACCGGACCTAATCAACCCATTCGTCTCGGAAAGGTGATCGATCCTGTCAAAGGTTATTGGACGGGTACAAATGAATATGCCAAAATCGGATCGCATGGAGTAGTTCAAGAGGTGTCCATGTATTCCATCATGGAAAACCCCATGACTGCTTGTGGGTGCTTTGAATGCATTGTAATGCTGATACCAGAAGCCAATGGCGTAATGGTCGTCAGCCGTGAAGATCCAAGCATGACACCCGCTGGTATGACCTTTAGTACATTGGCAGGCATTGCTGGTGGAGGCTTACAAACTCCTGGTGTAATGGGAGTAGGGAAATTCTACCTGCTCAGCCCTAAATTTATATCGGCCGATGGAGGATTCAAGCGAGTTGTTTGGATGAGCAGTGTATTGAAAGATATGATGGCTGAGGAATTAAAAGCGGTGGCAATCCGCGAGGGTGAACCAGACTTAATCGAGAAAATAGCCGATGAGCGCAGTGTGACAACTGTGGAGGAATTGCTGGTCTGGTTAGAAGAACATAACCATCCAGTTTTAGCAATGGAACCGATGTTTTAGCAACTTGAGACAGGCGCAACCAAAATGAGGATGAGTGTTGCGCCTGTCTCATAAATAATCTATGCCCAATATAAATACCATCACCAATATTTTAGACCAAAGGAGTGAGACCCATGCCCGTTGAAATACCAAAAGATAAATGGCCTGGTTCAGTGCGCACAGTCACGATCGGCGCATTACCCAAAGATGGCGGTACACGAAAGTGCACCGTTACCGTTGGGGGTGAAACTACAATGCCTTTTTTACACTATGAAGGAGAAATCCCAAATCGTCCCGTTGTCGCTATCGAAATAGTAGATCGAAAACCAGATGATTGGTCACCCTTATTGCAAGAAACCTGGAAAGACGTCATGGATGACCCGGCTGAATGGGCAAAGGCTGCTGAACAAGCCGGGGCAGATTTAATTGTCCTCGAATTATCCTTAAACAATCGCAATGGAGAACCGACAAAACCGGAGGAGGCTGTTGGGGCGGTGAAATCGGTGCTCGCCGCGTGTGGCTTACCACTGATTGTTTTTGGACCTGGACAAGCTGAAGCGGATAATGCCTTGCTCGTCCCGGTTTCAGAAGCTACGAAGGGAGAACGGATTGTATTAGGAATTTGCGAAGATAAAAATTATCGCACCATTGTAGCCACTGCGATGGCAAATGATCATCTCGTGAGCGCTCGCACTGCAATGGATGTAAACCTCGCAAAACAACTCAATATTCTCATCAGTGATATGGGATTACCGCTAGATCGTATATTAATGGATCCAACCACAGGAGCATTAGGTTATGGAATTGAATACGGTTTCTCAGTGATGGAACGTTTACGATTAGCGGCCCTGCAAGGGGACAAAATGACCCAATTACCAATGATCGTCACACCCGGATATGAAGCATGGAAAACTAAAGAATCAAAAGTGGGAGAAGGTGTTCCAGAAGCCTGGGGAGACTGGCTGAATCGAGCGATTAATTGGGAAACTTTGACCGCAATTACATTGCTTGAATCCGGCGCAGATATTATTGTCCTTCGGCATCCAGAAAGTGTCAAAAGGGTAAAAGGGGCAATTGACGAGTTAATGTCTGCAAAAGAATTTGTCTAGGAAAATAACGGAGGTCCATCATGGCTCTTTCAGGTATCCAAATCTATAAATTGCTACCACAAACCAATTGTAAAGAATGTGGTTTCCCAACCTGTTTGGCTTTTGCCATGAAGCTGGCAGCAAAACAGGTTGAATTATCCTCATGCCCGTATGTCTCCGAAGCCTCTAAGGCACAATTGGAGGAATCAGCAGCTCCACCGATTCGATTAATCACATTGAAATCTGACGGACATGAAGTGAAAGTAGGGAATGAGGTAGTGCTCTACCGGCATGAAAAAACTTTCTACAACAAAAGTGGAATTTTCGTAAAATTACCTACTTCAAAAGGGGAGAATGAACTAGTTGAGCAAACAAAAAAAATCGACCATTATCGTGTGAATTATGTTGGCATGGATTTAGAGGTTGATGGTATCGCCATTGAAGATAATGCTGGTGATGCTACAAAAATGAAATCAGCAATTAACGCAGTGCGAAGTGCTAGCAAGAAACCTCTAATCCTCATCTCTTCCGATGAAAATGTACTTGAAGCTGGGCTATCACAATTAAATGGTGAAACTCCCATGATCTGTTGTGCTACCCAATCGAATTGGGAAAAATTTACCGACTTGGCAGGAAAACACAAATCTGTTCTGGCAATCACTTCCGATAAAATCGAAGAACTAGCAGAGTTGACTGAAAAAGTTAAATCCAAAGGGGTCGAAGATATCGTGCTCGTTCCCAATGGTAAAAATTTGGGTCATAACCTGATCTTGCAAACCCAGATCCGTAGGGCTGCTATTAAAGCCAATTTTAGGGCTTTAGGGTATCCCACATTGGCTTTTTGTTCAACTCCAGTCCAAGCCGGGCAAGCAATCACAAAATATGCTGGTTTTGTCGTGTTGGATAACTTCGCACCCGAACTGGTCTATCCGCTTTTGGTGCTCCGCCAAAATATCTACACCGATCCTCAAAAACCAATCCAAGTCCAACCAGGATTATATGAAATCAATAATCCCAAAGAAACCGATCCTGTTCTGGTCACCACCAATTTCAGCATCACTTATTTTAGTGTTGCCAACGAGGTTGAAGGTTCGGGATTACCAGCCTGGTTATTAGTTGCCGATGCAGAAGGGATGAGCGTGCTTACCGCTTGGGCAGCTGGAAAGTTTGATGCAGATCGCATCGCCAAGGCAGTGAAAACGACCAATGTAGCCGAGAAACTCTCCAAGAGGCGTTTGGTTTTGCCCGGTGCGGTTGCGGTTCTTTCTGGTGAAGTGGAAGCAGAACTCCCCGATTGGGAGATCAGGGTTGGTCCAAGGGAAGCAGTTGACATTCCGAAGTTTTATAAGCAAGCATTGCAGGCTAATTAACTATTTGTTCGGTGAGCTGATTCATGGCAGAATATCAGGTTAGGTTTGAAACAAATACAGAACCGATTATTGTAAAAAGTGGAACTTTAATCACCGAAGCCGCCAGACAGGCGGGTATTGATATCCTACAACCTTGTGGAGGACAAGGGAGATGCGGTCGTTGCATCGTTCAGATTTTAGATGGTAAAGTAAGACAGCGGAGCAGTTTACGCCTTTCCAAAGAAGATCTCGAAGCTGGATATACACTCGCCTGTCAAAGTGTTATTGAAAGTGATATTTTAGTTCGGATTCCTGAACAAGATAAAATAGAACGACGCTTGATGAGCGATCGGACGGCTCTGGAAGTTGAAATTCCAAGCGGATATTCGCCTGAGTACAACCAATCATTACGGCGCTTTCGTTTGCATTTACAACCACCAAACTATGAAGATCAAACTGATGATTTAAACCGTTTACAAAAGGAGGTAAAACTAAAACTAGGTTATCAAAACATGGTAATACCATTGGGTTTGATCAACAAAATCAGCCAATCTTTGCGCATAGGTAACTGGGATATCACCATTTATCTCTATGTTTGGGAGAATGACAACGAACCTGAATTTGTACAATTAGTCGATATCATCCCCGGCATCATTGCTGATGAAGATCCGATGTGGGGAGCTGCCATCGACATCGGTACAACTACGGTTACCTTATGGTTGGTTGATCTAATGACGGGTAAAGTCCATGCTCAGGTAGCTGAATATAATGATCAAATTCGGCGTGGTGAGGATGTCATCTCCCGAATTATTTATGCCGATAAGAACGGAGGATTATCTGAGCTGCAACATTTAGTGCTAAGCACGATCAATGAATTACTGGAAACAGCATGCAAGAGGGTCAAATCATATTCAGTAAAACCAGAAGAGGTGTTGAAGTTCACTGTCGCTGGTAACACAACCATGATGCACCTATTTTTAGGGATTCCAGCCAGCAACATTCGGTTATCTCCCTTTGTCCCTTCATTCAATCAGGCGCCCCTCGTACGCGCCCATGAAATTGGATTGAATGCCAATCCTTTTGCTATTGTGGATTGTCTGCCAGGTGTAGCAAGCTATGTCGGAGCAGATATCACTGCGGGGGTTCTTTCTGCTGGTGTAGATACCACCGATCAATTAACCCTTTTCCTTGATGTCGGAACAAATGGAGAAATGGTTTTAGGTTCTAAAGAATGGTTGGTGACATGCGCTTGTTCTGCCGGGCCTGCTTTCGAAGGCGCTGGAGTTCAATCTGGAATGCGCGCAACTACGGGTGCAATCGAAGAAGTCTGGATCAACTCTACCACATATGAGCCGACCTACCGTGTCATCGGAGGCGGTAAACCTAAAGGAATTTGCGGGAGTGGTTTAATCTCCTTATTAGCAGAAATGTTTATGACCGGGGTTATCGACAAAGCTGGCAATTACAACACTTCACTTCCCACAAATCGGGTGCGTGAGGGTGAACATGGATTGGAATATGTAGTCGCTTGGGGAGAGGAAACCCACTCCGGTGAGGATATTGTCATTACCCGTGTTGATATCGATAACCTTTTGCGTGCTAAAGCAGCCATATATGCAGGCTTTTTGGTATTGGCACAGAGTGTTGGCGTCCCACTCGAAACAACCGAACAAGTATTGATCGGTGGATCTTTTGGTAAATATTTGAACATTGAAAAGTCTATTCAAATCGGCTTATTACCAGATTTACCCTGGGAACGTTTTCGATTTTTAGGTAATACAGCCGTGAAAGGAGCATACTTCGCTTTACTCGATAAAGAGAGCCGCAGAAGATTAGACGAAATCGCATCCAAGATGACATACATCGAATTATCCGCAGATAATTCCTTCTATGAAGCCTTCATGTCAGCGATGTTCCTACCACATACTGATTTATCACAATTCCCCAGTGTGGAAAAAGCGATAAAAAATATTCGATATCCAGAAACTACCTAATTCAGAAGGGAGGGTTACCCCATGTTTATAATCGGCGAAAACATTCATATCATTTCAGAAAGAGTGAAAGAGGCTTTAAAAAACCGGGATGCCAAATTCTTCCAGGATCTTGCGGTACGCCAGGTCGAAGCCGGCGCACAAGCCCTGGACCTCAATCTAGGACCTCGAAAAGCAGACGGAGAAGAAATTTTTCCATGGATTGTTCAGACTGTAGAAGCAGTAGTTGATGTCCCGCTCAGCTTTGATTCCACAAATATTGTCGGGATCGAAGCTGGATTGAAAAAAGTTACTAAAGCCCAACCGATCATCAACTCCACTTCAGCAGAGCCAGAACGGTTGGAAAAAGTTCCTTTAGTGGCAAAGAAATATAATACGAAATTAATTGCCCTTACCATGGGGAAAAGCGGGATTCCGGTCGCAGCGGATGAGCGGGTAAATATCGCATTGGAATATTTGATCCCCCGCGCACTCGAAGTTGGTTTACCGATCGATGATCTGATCATTGATCCATTAGTGTTGACGGTTTCCGGCTGTCAGGAATATTGTCCTCATCTAATTGAAGCCATCCGTACCTTGCAATTTGCCTGGGATCCACCACCTCGAATTTCGGTAGGGCTGTCTAACGTATCGAATTCGGTACCTCGTGAAAATCGCCCACTTATCAATCGGGTTTATTGTGCCATGTTAATGGGAGTTGGTTTGAAAATGATGATTGCCGATCCTCTCGACGAAAAACTGAAAGAAACCATAAGAATTATAGAAGAAAGAGACGAATCAACCCCGGTTGGGCGACTCTACTTGAAAATTGCTGATAAAATAAATGCAATGGAAGAACCCAGCATAGATGACATAGATCAAGATGATCCAGAACAAGTTGCGATTTGGAAAACCGTGCAAATTTTATTAAACAAGGTCATCTATGCCGATGGCTATCTAGAACAATAAATTATTGGTAGAAATTTATAAAAGGAGAAACGTATGCCAATATTTACACCAGGAAGAAGATGGCAACCAGCTTTCTATCCTTTCAAAGAGGAACCTTTTGGACAACGCCTCCTGGAAAGTGTTGAAAGAATTGTCAAAGGACCGTTATTTGGCTGCCGCATGTGCGGGAATTGTTTATTACAAGAAACCGCTTTTATCTGCCCCATGGAATGCCCTAAGGGCCTTCGAAATGGTCCATGCGGAGGGTCTACTGAAGAAAGCTGTTACGTGGATGAAACCCGACCATGTATTTGGTACAAAATTTACGATCGGGCGTTTAAGATGGGCAGGGAAGAAAAACTATTGGAAGTCCTTCCCCCATTAGATTGGAATAAAGTAGGCACGGAAACTTGGGCAGATGTCGTCAATCAAGTACGTAAAGTTGGTACTGTCAAGTTTTTTAGCGGTCTCGCCTCTCGCGATCCACAAAAACGCGCCGAAGTCTGGGATTCCGTTTTTCGCCCTGTCCGTCAACCAGATTGGTGGCAAGGTGATTCTGAATATCATCCCCCAGCCTATAGCGAGCCAATTTCAGAGCTCGAGAAACGTTTACGTGCAGGAGAATTTGTCATTACTGCCGAAGTCGCCCCACCAATGACGGTTTCCACCAATAAATTAATTCAAAATATTCAATTGGTGAAACCATACGTAACAGCGATTAACTTCACCGATTCTCCTTCTGCTACCCCAAGGATGTCCAGCTGGGCATGTAGTGCGATGGCGGTGCAAGCTGGTGCCGAGCCGGTAATGCAGATTGCGGCGCGAGACCGAACCAGGGTTGGACTACAATCCGAAGTATTGGGCGCGAATGCTCTCGGCGTCCGCAATATCCTTTGTCTTTCTGGTGATTCCATGCGTATGGCGCCAGATCCACGCGGTAGGATGGATATAGTCGATATCGATTCGGTGCAAATGATCTGGATTTTACGCCGAATGCGAGATGAAGGAAGATACCTCGATGGACGCGCCATTAAGTTTCCACCTAAAATCTTTATCGGAGCGGCAGCCTCGCCATTTGCTTCTCGACCAGAATTTCAAGCTATCCGCGAACACAAAAAAGTCAATGCCGGAGCGCAATTCTTCCAGACTAATCTGGTATACGATCCAGCAGGACTTGAAATTTGGTTAAATGCGCTTGCTAAACGCAATATATTGGATAAAGTGTATATTCTTGTCGGAATTACCCCACTGAAGAGCTTAAAAGTGGCGCAATACATGAACAATGAAGTGCCCGGTGTAACCATTCCGGAAAGCTTAATCAAACGGATGGAGAAAGCAGGCGATGGCGCTGCAGAAGAAGGAGTGGCAATCGCGCTTGAATTAATCGAGCAAGTTAAAAAATTACAAGGAATCCATGGTATCCATATCATGGCTGTGGGTTGGGAAGAAATCGTTCCTCGCATTGTTACCGAAGCAGGACTATTGCCTAAGGACTTTACCATTCCACAGCAAGATATTGTCCATCAGAATTAAACAGCATATCGTAAAAATTATCTCTCTATCCCGCAGGCAAATTATTGCCTGCGGGGAATTTTTACCCCTTGATGAAGATGATTTCGGTGGGTATACTAATTAAATAACTTTAAAGGTTTACAATAAAAGCTGAAAGTTAGCTATGCATATTGATACATTACTTTCGATATTACCTGAAAATTATACTCCGCTGGATAAAGAACTCATATTAAAAGCCTATCACATTGCGGAAGAGGCTCATCGCGGCCAGACGCGGGCATCTGGTGAACCTTATATAAACCATTGTGTCGCGGTGGCAGGAATTCTAGCAGAAATGCACGTACCTCCCCAGGTCATTGTTGCAGCGCTATTACATGACACAGTGGAAGACACAAACGTTACCCTTGATCAGATTCGCGAACAATTCGGTGATAATGTTGCCCTTTTAGTAGACGGGGTTACAAAATTAACAAATCTGCCGCGTGTGTCGCGCGGAGATCAGCAATCAGCAAAAATCGAAGAAGAGAAGGCAGTACGAGAATTAGCGGAACGACGCGGATTACCCGACCCAGAAATTATCGCTGATCAAATTTCCCGCAGTCGAAAATATGACCTGGTGTCGGAGACATTGCGAAAGACATTCTTGGCTATGGGGGAGGATGTAAATGTGGTGTTGATCAAACTAGCTGATCGACTTCATAACATGCGCACCTTAAGCCACATGCCAGAACAAAAACGCCGCCGTATCGCCCAAGAAACACTAGACATATTCGCACCGCTAGCAAACCGATTGGGGATTTGGAACATAAAATGGGAGCTTGAAGACCTGAGCTTTCGCTATGTTAATCCCAAAAAATATAAAGAAATTGCTGACCTTCTTTCTGCCAGACGCGCACAACGCGAAGCAGAAATGGAAGCGATAAAACTCAAGCTTTTGAAATATTTAAATGAGGCTGGAATACAAGCAGACATTACCGCGCGCCCAAAACATATCTATTCTATTTATATGAAAATGGTACGCAAAGAGATACCGTTTGATCTGGTGTACGATGTGCGCGGTGTGCGGATTATTGTCGAAGATATCCCCACATGCTATGCCACATTAGGGGTTATTCATACTCATTGGCGGCCAGTGCCAGGGGCATTTGATGATTACATTGCCTCGCCAAAAGATAATTTCTATCAATCCCTGCATACCGCTGTGATATTCGATGATGGGAAAACCTTAGAATTTCAAATTCGTACGCCGGAAATGCACCATAATGCAGAGTATGGTATTGCTGCCCATTGGCGGTATAAAGAGGGCGCTAATTACGACGAAGATTATGAACGCCGATTGCTGTGGTTAAGAAAATTGATGGAATGGCGACAAGATGTTGCAGATGCTCGTGAGTTTGTTGATGGCATGAAAACAGATGTCTTCCAGGACCGGGTGTATGTATTTACCCCCAAAGGGGACATAATTGATTTACCAGCCAAATCTACTCCAATTGATTTTGCATATCATGTCCATACAGATATTGGTCATCGCTGCCGTGGTGCAAAGATAAATGGTAAATTGGTTACCCTGGATTATGAATTGAAAACGGGTGATCAGGTTGAGATATTAACCGCGAAGCGAGGTGGACCAAGCCGGGATTGGTTAAACACCAATCTAGGATTGGTGAAAACACAGCGCGCACGCTCAAAGATCCGCCAATGGTTTAAGAAGCAAGCACGGGAACAAAATATCACTCAAGGGAAAGTCTTACTGGAAAAAGAATTACACCGCTTAGGATTAACTGAAATCAACCTGGATCGATTAGCCCGTGAGTTCGATCTAAGGTCGACCGACGATCTATTTGAAGCAGTTGGTTGTGGTGATTTAACATTAGGTAAAATCATCAATCATTTAACATTGGGGGAAAAAGATACCGGCGAAGGCGCTCCGATTGTCAAACCAGCTGGGGATGGCAGCCGAACGGAAGAGAACGTCAGCGTATTAGGATTGAAAGGGTTATTGACCAATATCGCTCGTTGTTGTAATCCCGCTCCTGGAGATGAGATTATCGGTTACATCACGCGTGGCAGAGGCGCGACTATTCATCGCCAAGATTGTCCTAATATTTTGCGTATTCACGATCGTGAGCGTTTAGTTAAAGTCTCGTGGGGTGAACCAAAAAACACTTACCCCATACCAGTGAAAATCAAAGCCTATGACCGCAATGGGTTAATGCGGGACATTTCCACATTGATAGCGGACGAGGGGGTAAATATGTCATCTGTCTCTGTCGAAACATCTCGGAACCTGGCAGTATTTCACCTCACATTGGAGGTGCATGACATTGGCGAATTAAGCCGTATTCTCGATCGACTAGAAAACTTACCCAATGTTACCGAAGCAATACGCGTTCGTCCTGGATAAAGGAGCTATTCTAGATTCGCTATCGAATTATTTTCCTGCATTGACAAATAAGTCTGGTATAATTCCGCACCGCCGATTGAGCGCAAGTTGGTTGGTAGAAAAAATAAATAGTATGGAGGAACAATATGCCGCGGATTCGTTGTCATTATATTGACTGTGTTTTATTGGATGATGGATATTGCGGTGCTGCAGCCATCGAACTCGATCCTGACATGGGCTGTATGACCTACAAACGGTCTGACGATTTAGATGTCGAAGAAGAGTGGGAAGACGACGAAGAAGATCTCATTGATGAAGACGAATGGGACGAATTAGAAGACGAGGATGAAGATCTTTGGATTGACGATGATGAATTTTAAGTATGGATAAGGTTATCGTCTTCGGCAATGTAACGCTGGATGTCATTTGCCAGACTGTAGATGATGTCCCTCGTTATGAATCTGTCTCTTTTGATCATGTTGTTTTATCACCTGGGGGATGCGCCAGTAATGTTGCCATCGGTTTAGGTGCACTTGGAGTTCCAACTCTTTTAATATGCAAAACAGGCGATGACCCTGCAGCCGATATCTTGTTTAATAAATGGAATCAATTTCATCTCGATTTATCTTATGTCAAGAGAGAAAAAGATGTCCATACCGCAGTGAGTATCGGACTCGTGGATCATAATGCTCAACCGCGTTTTATTCATACCCCAGGAGCAAACGGACGGCTTTCTTTAGCTGATTTGGATTTCAATATTTTCTCTCAAGGGAATATAGGGTTGTTTCATATCGGGGGATTTTTTGTCTTACCTGGATTGTTGGATGAGTACCTTCCCCAAGCGCTTGAACAAATTCGTCAACATGGCGTATCTACCTCATTAGATGTCGTTAATTCCAAACGATATTGGAAACCGGAATATTTATTTGCCAGCATGCCGCAATTGGATTATTTTTTATGTAATCGAATTGAAGCAAACAAATTAACTGGTGAGGACGATATTCAAAAATGCGCGGAGATATTTCGCAATGCCGGAGCTCGTAATGTGATTATTAAATTAGGGGGTGATGGCTGCTATGTCCACGGAGAAACATTTATCGGCAGTGTGCCATCTGAGAAGGTGACTGTTGTAGATACAACCGGAGCTGGAGATGCTTTCGCAGCAGGGATGTTAGCCAGCCTCGCGCAAGGTGCCACCATCTATGAGGCATGTATCAAGGGAAACGAAAGTGGAGCGAAAGTTGTTCAGGAATTAGGAACAATAACCTATTGGGAAAAACATTTGGGACAATCCTGATAATGATTAAACCTGGCAAGCTTAGTTCTCTACTTATTATTACTTTTTTGGGGGCGATATTTTCACTCTCCGCTTGCGAAAATTTCCCGACTCCTCAAGCTACTGAAATACCAACAATTACACCTGTCACAGAAAATAACCCCTCTCCTAATGAATTTACATCCTTAAATCCCTCCCCAACAACCCCCATCTTCACGGTCGAACCATACCCATCAACAACAGAATCCTTATTTAATAAGGAAACTCCCACAGCCAATGCTGCACCACCCTCGCTTATGACTAGTGCTAACATTGTTGAACCTTTGGTGTATCCACAATCAGGTTCGCCAAAATATCTAATCAATTATCTTCACCCAGAACTTGGTTGCAATTGGCTAGGCGTGGTAGGTCAAATTTTTGATATGAGTGGCAAACCAGTCACAGGAAAAATTATTGAAGTAGATGGAAACCTAAATGGAACTGAAATTCTTGGATTAGGCTTGAGTGGAAATGCACCGACCATTGGTCCTGCAGGGTACGAAATCAAAATAGCGGATACTCCCTTTGATTCAAATCCATCTCTCAGAATTCAAGTTTTTAGCAGTGATGGGACTCCGCTCAGTAACCCAATCCCCTTTGATTCTTTTAATAATTGTAATAAGAACCTGATCGTTTTCAATTTCCTTTTATTCTCACAGCCATTAAAGTATCAAGTTTTTTTCCCTCTTATAGGTAGGTAAAATGAAAATCCCCAATCATTTTGATTTAATCGCACCGTTTTACGAAATGGTCATACCGGCTGCACATACGGAAGAGCTTGTGCAAATTGGCAATTTTCCTGTGGCGGGTCTTATTTTAGATATCGGTGGCGGCACCGGAAGAGTGGCAAAAGTCTTAGCACAAATTCAAAAAGATATTATTATCCTTGATTCCAGTCACGCGATGTTGCGCATGGCAAAAAACCATCACCGCATTCAACCGCTGCGTGGCAATGCAGAACAGCTTCCGTTTCCCCGTAATTATTTTGAGCGGATCATGATGATCGATTCTTTTCACCATCTTGCAGATCATCGGGCGGCAATCAATGAAGCCTGGCGGGTGCTAAAACCCAATGGAATTCTCATCTTACAAGAGCCAGATATCGAACAGTGGGGTGGGAAGGCAATTGCCATATTTGAAAAAGCATTGTTCATGAGGAGCCATTTGTTTTCAGCAAAGAGAGTCCTCGAGATGTTAGACGATAGGAATCATCAGTCAGCTGTGTATAAAAGACAACAGTTTTACTGGCTGGTTATTCAGAAGAATCCTCTGCAGAATTAACAAATGCGCGGCAACATTTCACCGCTGAGCATATCTAATAAATGGGTGCTCCCTAAGATCGTTTTTAATAAAACTTTACCAGGATTTTCCGCTAGTACTTTTCCAATAATTGCCGCGTTCTTTCCATAATCATGTTTTTGTAAGGCTTCTAACACTGCCTGGGATTTTTGGGGTTCCACAAAAAAGAGACATTTCCCCTCATTAGCCACATACAGCGGGTCAAATCCCAACATTTCACAAATAGATTGTACAGTCTCTGAGACCGGAATAGATTTTTCATAGATCAAAATTCCGCTTCTGGATTGTTGGGCAATTTCATTTAATGTCGTTGCTACCCCTCCCCGAGTGGGATCCCGCATTGCGTGAATAGCATTTCCATTTTCATCCTGCGCAGCATTCAACGCCATTTGGATCATCCCATTGAGTGGTGCTACATCACTGGTGATTTGTGATTCAAAGCCCAACTCGCCACGGGCTTGTAATACTGCCATCCCATGATCTCCGATAGAGCCAGAAAGAATGATATCATCACCTGGTTTTACAAATTGCCCCCCGATCATCAAATCCTTTCTGCGAATTCCCACACCGCTGGTTGTGATATATAACCCATCACATTTGCCTTTTTCGACCACTTTCGTATCACCGGCTACTATACTGACTTTTGCTTCCTGTGCAGTAGCCGCCATCGAGTCGACAATTTTTGCCAGGGTTTCTATCTGAAAGCCTTCCTCAAGGATAAATCCAGCGGTGATATATTTTGGGATCGCCCCCATGACAGCAATGTCATTCACGGTGCCGCTGATGGATAACCTTCCGATATCACCTCCCGGGAAAAATAAAGGGGTAACCACATGCGAATCAACGCTCACTACGATTTCATTATCTTGTCCGGCCGATGGTAAAACTGCACCATCATTACCCCCCTCAAGATAGGAGTTGCTTAGCCTTACTTGAAAAATCGAGCGGATAAGATCATGCGTCATTTTGCCACCGCTACCATGACCGAGGACAATTTGGTCCTGGTGCGGGAGAGGTAGTGGGCAATAAGCCCCTTGAATAGATATTGGTTCATTCTCAGGTGATAGAGGTTCCACTGATTACTTCCTAAACATTAATGCTCAACGATGGATAGTATATTGATAATAAGCGGCACAAGCCCCTTCTGATGAAACCATAGTGGCACCAAGAGGATTTTCTGGTGTACACATCGTTCCAAACGCAGGGCATTCAAAGGGTTTCTTCAAACCCTGTAAGATTTTACCAGCAATACAGATGGGAGATTCTTGCGGTTCAATCGCTGCAACATCGAAACGGTTTTCGGCATCATAGTAAGCCCATTCAGGTTTAAGTTTCCAGCCACTGGCTGGGATTGTGCCAATCCCCCGCCATTTTCGATCACAAGTTTCAAAAACACTTTGGATAACTGCTTGAGCAGACTTGTTCCCTTCAAAGGACACCACTCGAGCATATGCATTTTCTGCCCGATGCTCACCTTTTTCAAGTTGTGCTACTGCTCGATAAACTCCTTCAATGATGTCCAAGGGTTCAAAACCGGTAACAACGATTGGGACCTGGTATTCTGCCGAAATAGGGGGATATTCCCAATAACCCATCACAGCACAAACATGCCCAGCAGCCAGGAATGCTTGCACACGATTGGAGGGTGAGCTAAGGATTGCTCTCATCGCCGGAGGTACACAAACATGTGAAACTAAGAGACTAAAATTAGTCAAACCCAGGGAATGTGCTTGCAAAACAGCCATGGCATTAGCAGGAGCAGTGGTCTCAAAACCAATGGCGAAGAAGACAACCTCTTTTTCGGGATGTTTGACAGCCAGTTTCACAGCATCTAAGGGAGAATAAACTACCCGAACATCACCACCATTTGCCCGAACCGTGAATAAATCGTGGTTTGAACCAGGAACCCGCAGCATATCACCGTACGATGTAAATATGACATTGGGTTGCGAGGCAATTTGAATAGCTTTATCCACTAATTCAAGAGAGGTAACACAAACTGGACAACCTGGACCATGAATAAACTCAACTTCTGGAGGCAATATTTGTTCCAAACCATATTTCATGATCGCGTGGGTTTGCCCGCCACAAATTTCCATAATCACCCACGGACGAGTGATAATTTTTTTGATCTCATTAACCCGGCTTTGAATTAGTTCAACGTCGCGGAATCCAGTAACTAATTTTTTATCCATCATACACAGTCATTTAATAACCTAATCAAGCTTTTCTTGGGACAATTCTTCACTAATATCGGCGATCTGATTAAGTAATTGCAATGTTTCCATTGCCTCTTCTTCGCTAATCAGGTTTAAGGCAAAACCAACATGGATTAATGTATAATCCCCTATCTGTGCTTCAGGAACATATTCCAGACAAGCCTCACGAGTAACACCGCCAAAATCAATCTTTCCCATTTTCAAACCATTTGCTTCATATATTTCAATAATTTTTCCCGGCACACCTAAACACATGATAGACTCCTTATTAAGAGAACTGTTTTTTTACGCGAAAGCCAGCGACTACTGCTTGGCCCAATGCAATACCGCCATCATTGGTTGGTACTTGTTGATGGATGAGAACATCTAATCCGGCTTTTTCTAACAAATTAATTGTTTTAGACAATAGGGTTATATTCTGCCACACCCCACCACTTAAAGCAACGGTTCGTATTCCTCTTTCTTGGTAAATCCGTTGACAAATTTGCAGCGTTAATTCCGCAATCGTATTATGAAATCGGGCTGATATATTACTGGAAGGGATATATTTAGACTGGCTATCTTGGAGTATTTGAAGGATCATTGGATAAACATTGATTTCTAAGGCTTTATTTCCCATTTCAATAAGATAGGGGTACGAATCCAGCACAGATTCATCTGCAATGGCTTCCAACTCAATGGCTGCTTGACCTTCATAATTAATTTTTTGGCGGATGTCTAATAAAGCAGCCACTAGATCAAATAATCTGCCCATGCTCGATGTCATCACGAGATTGATCTTATGATCGAGCTGCGATTTCAACAACTGTCTTTCTTCAACACACAAGCTTGAATAACTGGCTAAATCTTCGGACCAATGCATGCCTTTGTAATAAAGATACGATAGCGCGATACGTGCCGGAAAACGAATAGAGCGATCACCCCCAGGTAATGGGAAATATTGCAGATGTGCATAACGCTCAAAATTGCTGTAAGATGCAATGAGAAATTCTCCCCCCCAAATGGCGCCATCCTCACCATAACCGGTGCCATCAAACGAAACCCCAATTACTGGCGTATCTTCCTTCCAATGGTTTTCTGCCATGCAACTCGCGATATGAGCATGATGATGCTGAACTGATATGAGAGGTAAATGAAATTCTTCAGCTCGCTGGAGCGCATAGCGTGTAGAAAGATAGTTGGGGTGTTTATCACAGGCGACTATTTCCGGCTGGATGCGAAACAATTTTTCATAATGCTCTATCCCACTCGTCAAGGAAAGATACGTTTCATAGTTCTCTAAATCGCCAATATGATGGCTAAGAAAGGCATAGTTTGTGCGGGTCAGGCAAAAGGTGTTTTTTAATTCAGCGCCACAAGCCAGAATCTGGGGTAATTCCCAATCTAATCGAATCGGATTAGGCGCGAAGCCACGCGAGCGCCGAATGGGATAAAGCTGGGCTTTCCTTCCTGGATATTGGATAACTCGAGTTACAGAGTCATCGCAACGAATATAGATAGGACGATCATGCATCAGATATGCATCAGCTAGTTCACTCAGTTGCTCATGCGCCAGATCGTTATCTGTGGCAATCGGTTCTTCAGAACGATTCCCGCTCGTCATAACCAGTACTGTCAGAGGATGGGATGTGTAGGTTTGCTCAGCATAATTATAAAAAAGCATGTAATGGAGCGGTGTATAAGGCAACATCACCCCAATGGTTGATTGATTGGGCGCAACTCCCGCAGCAATAGGTGAGTCCGGTTTTCTAGGGACGATGACAATCGGACGTTCCCGTGAATTGAGCAAGTTTAATTCCTCTTCGGTAACAATACAATGCTGATTAACCGTCTCAACATCAGCCATCATCACGGCAAATGGTTTGTCGACGCGCCGCTTCCTTTCACGTAAATCGTCTACCGCATCTGAATTTAACGCATCACAAGCCAGATGAAATCCTCCTAATCCCTTGATAGCGAGGATTTTTCCTGCTATTAATTGTGCTTGAGCGGCTTGAAAAACTTCCCTGTCCTCACTTTTATTATCAAGGATTAAAGATTTATCCTTATTTTCCAACCACACATGAGGACCACATTCCGGACAGGCGATAGGTTGGGCATGGAATCGGCGGTCTATTGGGTTGTGATATTCTTCTGCGCAAGCTGCGCACATAGGAAATTCAGCCATAGTCGTATTAGGGCGATCATATGGGATATCTTTTATAATCGTAAAGCGGGGACCACAATTTGTACAATTGATAAATGGATAAAGATAACGACGATCCGATGGATCAAAGAGCTCGCGTAGGCAATCCTCGCAAATTGAAAAGTCTGGGGAAATGGGAATGAAGGCAGCTTCAATCGCTTGAGATTCCAGAATTATGAAATCAGTGAAATGATCGCAATTAACCCCTTGACTGATTATGCGATCAATCTTTGAGAGGGGTGGGGCTTGTAGAGGAAGTTGTGTCTCAAATTCCTCAATATCTTTAGGATGTCCATTTACCGTGATTTCGACACCGGCGCTTGTGTTTTTAACCCAACCCGTCAATTGATACTGCTTTGCTAACCTGTAAATGAAAGGACGAAACCCCACTCCTTGCACAATACCAGTAATCCGGATATATCGTCCTACTAAATCACTCATGGGTTAGTTGTAAATTTGTTTGAATTCATCTAATTCATTTCGCAGCCAGGCAAACCATTTATCCAAACCCTCGCCAGTGCGGCAGGAAAGCGGAATCACTTCTACATCAGGATTTAATACTTGTAAACCTTTCGAAAAGAAATCGAAATTAAAATCCACATAAGGAAGCAAGTCAATCTTGTTTAATACCACTACATCTACACCGCGATACATACCAGGGTATTTATGGGGTTTATCATCGCCTTCTGGCACTGAGGCAATCAGCACTTTTTTATGCGTACCCAATTCGAAACTAGCCGGGCAAACTAAATTGCCAACATTTTCAACAATTAACAGGTCATAATCGGAGAGGGTAGCTTGCGATAATGCCCTATTCAACATAATCGCATCGAGATGACAATCACCGCCGGTATTGATCTGAATCGCATTAGCGCCGGCTTTCGCTGCCCGATCTGCATCGAGTGTTGTAGCAATATCACCATCGATTACCAAAACCCGATGGGTGGGGGTAAAAGCTTGCAAGGTTTTTTCGATGATCGTTGTTTTACCTGCTCCTGGAGATGCCATCATATTAATTGAAAACAATTTGGCATTCAATAATTGGGCTCGATTTTGTTCAGCCAATCCGTCGTTGGCGTTGAGGATATTTTGTACTATGGTTATTTTTTGTTGTTCGCTCATTTTTCCACATCAATCGCTTCAAGATAAAATTCTTCTCCGCTTAATACCTTAATGTGAGTGCTCCCACATTGAGGGCACAAAATCGAATCACCATCAGGTTGATATTGCGTATGACAATCCAAACATTCAAATTGGGTGGTAATACGCCTGAATTGCAATTGAGCGCCCTCGGCTATGGTATCCTTGGAGATAATATCCCAATAAAATTGCACCGAATCATCTACAATAGATGATAAATCACCTATAACCAGGTAAATGTTCGTTACCTTGCTTGCTTGCGCCTGATCCGCATGCTGTAAGACAATATCTAAAATACTTTGGGTGACAGATAATTCGTGCATACCGATTTAATATTTCCGGGATAATCATATTCTTAATTCCTCGCCATCCCAAGTGAGGAATGTCATCGAATTAATATTACCAATTATATCCACATTCGCCAGAATATCCGCACCCAAAGATTTCTGGAGTGCATCCATCTAAACAATTCCAGTGGAGTAGAGGTGTAAAAAAGTGTTAGGAAGATTTATCAGAAGATTCGTCTTTCTCAGTTTTCTTTGGCTCTTTATTCTCATCCGTACCTTGTAAGCCATCTTTGAAAGCGCGAATACCTTTACCGAACTCTCCCGCCACTTTACTGATGCGCCCTACACCAAACAGTAATATTACAATGACCAGGATAATCAGTAGTTCAGTACCGCCAGGCAGTTGCATAGATCATCTCCTAAAAATTTGTATTCTAGACTAAATTCTATTATACTACCCATCCATGACTACGAATGAAAAACTTATCATCATCGGAGGTGGATTAGCTGGTTGTGAAGCAGCGTGGCAAGCAGCTCAACGCGGCGTTCAAGTTGTATTATATGAAATGCGTCCTTTAAAAAACACGGGGGCACATGTCAGCCCGAATTTAGCCGAGTTAGTTTGTTCCAATTCACTCGGTTCTGAACGCATCGATCGCGCATCTGGATTATTATTACAAGAATTGATCACTCTAAAATCGATGTTGATTGAATGTGCTTTACTAGCCAAACTCCCTGCCGGACGAGCTTTAGCTGTCGACCGCAACAAATTTTCTGAGCTCGTCACCGAGAAAATAGAGGGCCATCCCAATATTCAAGTAGTGCGCCAAGAAATTACCGCAATACCTCAACAAGTTTGTATCATCGCATCCGGACCATTGACTTCTCCTGCTTTATCCGAAGCGATCGCCGAGTTCACTGGACAATCCAACTTGTTTTTTTACGATGCCATTGCTCCAATTGTCTTCAAAGATTCAATCAATTTCGATATTGCTTTTCGTGCAAGCCGATACCAAGAAGAAAGCTCGGATTATATCAACTGCCCTCTCACAAAGGAGGAATATGAAACATTTGTTACAGAGTTAATCAATGCAGAAAGAATATCCATTAAAAATTTTGAAAATGCGATAATGCAAGGTGTCACGAGTGGGAAAGATCGCTTTTTTGAAGCTTGCCTACCCATCGAAGTGCTAGCTCAAAGGGGGATTGATTCGCTTGCTTTTGGACCATTACGTCCAACTGGACTACGCGATCCGCGCAATGGAAAACGCCCCTATGCAGTAGTCCAATTACGGCAAGATAATATTGCCGGCACATTATATAATATGGTAGGTTTTCAAACCAATCTGACATTTCCTGAACAAAAAAGAGTATTTCGTTTGATCCCTGGACTAGAAAACGCTGAATTCGCCCGCTATGGGCAAATGCATCGTAATACTTTTTTATATGCTCCAGATATTCTTCTGCCGACTTTACAAACAAAAAAGCGGGGCGATTTGTTTTTCGCTGGTCAAATTATTGGAGTGGAAGGTTATTTAGGTAATATTGCATCGGGGTTATTGGCTGGAATTAATGCAGCGCTATATCTCACAGGCGAAGAGCCTCTTGTCTTGCCACGGGAAACGATGCTTGGCAGCCTAATTTATTACATAACACATGCCAAAGCGGAAGATTTTCAACCTATGAAAGCAAATTATGGGTTGCTCATCGATATCGAAGAACACCAAAAAATTCCCAAACAAGTTCGCAATCTACAGTTTGCTGAAAAATCACAGCAAGCATTAAGTACAATAAAGGAAAATATAATTGGGTTATAATATTATGCGCATAGTTAATCAATTGGTCGTCATGGGCATCCTTTCGAACTTAATAATCGGATGCGCTAAACCCATCACCGTTTCGCCAACTCCGACAATTGACGTCATTCAAACGATCTCAACTGATTTGAACTCTCAATTAGAATGCGGTGGGCGACTGCCAAACAGTAAATGCCATACGGTAGTGGAAGACTATATTGTCAGCATATTAAATCAAAACCACTGGCAAGTGGAAAAACAGTCATTTATTCGCAATGGTCATAAAGGGTTCAATATCATCGGTCGTTATGGTATTGGCAACCAGCCAATTATTATTGGGGCTCACTATGATACACGCCTTACTGCTGATCAGGATCCTATTCCTGATAAAAGAATGCAAGCCATGCCCGGCGCCAATGATGGTGCTTCTGGTGTGGCGGTTTTATTGTATTTAGCGCGCGCGATTCCCATTCATTTTAATGAAAATCACGCGGCAATTTGGTTGGTTTTCTTTGATTTAGAGGATGATGGTGATTATGAGGGCTGGGATTGGATTCTCGGTTCAACAGAATTTGTAAATCAAATGACAGTACAGCCAAAAGCAGCCGTAGTGGTTGATATGGTTGGTGATAAGGATTTGACTCTCTATTATGATGGTAATTCAGACCCAACTATCCGGAAATCCATTTGGGATGTAGCTGGCAGACTCGGTTATGACAAGATATTCATCCCACAAATTAAGTATTACATGATAGACGATCATACTCCTTTCTTGCAAAAAGGCATACCGGCTGTGGATATTATTGATTTCGATTATCCATATTGGCATACCACAAATGATACAATAGATAAGATCTCTCCTCAAAATATTCAGATAGTCTCCCAAACTCTGTTGGAGTGGTTGAAAGAACCGTAATTTTATGGCAAAAAAAATCCCGCAAAGTACCAATTCTTATTCCGATAAAGCGATTTTGGTTGGGGTTGAACTTGGTGATATGAAGACCAATTTCAACCTTGCTGATTCGATGAGTGAACTGGAACGTTTGGCAGAAACAGCTGGAGTAGTGGTGGTAGGAAGTACTACTCAAAAACTCGATCGTCCTAATCCACAAACATACATCGGTTCCGGAAAAGTTGAAGAATTGAAAATGCTTGTCAACGAACTAGATGCCAATATGATCTTATTCGACGACGAATTATCACCGCGTCATTTGCGAGAATTAGAAAAACATTTTGGATTAGATATAGCAATTGTCGATCGAACCGCTCTGATCCTTGATATTTTTGCCCAACATGCAGCTACACGGGAGGGAGCACTTCAGGTTGAGTTAGCCCAGTATGAATACCGCCTGCCGAGATTAACCCGTGCCTGGACCCATCTTGCCCGACAAGCTGGGGGTGGGGGAGGACGTACCGGATCTGTTGGGGGAGTAGGATTGCGCGGGCCAGGTGAAACACAATTAGAGGTCGATCGCCGCGATATTCGCCGTCGCATTGCTCACTTAAAAGACGAAATTGAAAAAATCAAAGTACATCGGCGTCAATATCGCCGCCGCCGGCAAAAATATGGAATTCCTGTTGTAGCATTGATTGGTTACACAAATGCTGGCAAATCTACTTTACTCAATCAATTATCGAATGCCCATGTATATGTCGCTGATCAATTATTTGCAACATTAGATCCTACCACTCGGCGAGTTCACCTGGCAGATCAAAATCAAATCCTGGTCACCGATACGGTTGGTTTCATTCAAAAACTGCCCACCACTTTGGTGGCTGCATTTCGGGCAACCCTGGAAGAAATTGCAGAAGCCGATCTCTTGCTTCATGTTATCGATATCACTCATCCAAATGCAATGGAACAAGCGCGGGCAGTCTATGAAACCTTAAAAGAAATCGGGGCGGATAAATTGCCGGTTTTTACGATATTGAACAAAATCGACTTATTGAATGATCCAAGCCAAGCACAAACTGTACTGACTCAATTTCCTAATTCCGTTGCCATTTCTGCCCAAAAAGGTATCGGGATAGAAACACTGATCCAAAAATTAAATGAGTTTTTGTTCCAAAAATTACATCCGATTACCCTTCAAATTCCTGAACGAGAGAAACAGATCATGAATTTATTCCAACAAGTCGGGCAAGTGGAACGGGTAGAGACAGGAGAAGATTCCGTTATCATTTATGGCGCTATTGCAGGACGGTACCTTTCTCGTTTTATTCCTTATCAATTAGAAATCAAAGATTCACCGCAAGATAAATTGCGAAAATTATCTTGATTATACAAGTTTTGGTCCAGCAGCGAGGATGCTTGGATCGAATTTATCCGCAAATTTCTTGAAATTATCAATAAACCGAGAAGCCAAACTACGATACTTGCGAAGATATGCATCATAACTTTGCCAAGCGCTAGCAGGATCCAAAATAGAGTCGGGAATACCGGCGCAATGCTTAGGAATCATGAATCCAAAAACACGATCTTGTTCATATTCTTCCCCATCCAATTCACCATTTAAAGCGGCTTCAAGAATTCGCCGAGTGTACTGTATGCTGATCCGTTTTCCGATTCCATAGGAACCGCCGACCCATCCCGTATTTAACAACCAACAATTGACTTTATAACGGTCGATTTTATTTCTCAATAATTGCGCATAGGTAGAGGGATGATGCGCCATAAAAGGTCCTCCAAAACAGGTTGAGAAGGTTATCTCTGGCTCTTCTCCCAATCCAATTTCAGTTCCAGCAATTTTAGAAGTATAGCCAGATATGAAATGATAGATGGCTTGCTCGGTGGTTAATTTTGCAATGGGAGGCATGACACCCGACGCATCACAAGTGAGCAAAACAATGTTACGGGGGTGGGGAGCAACTTGCTTTGGCAAAGCGTTTCCGATAAACTCTAGAGGGTACGATGCGCGCGTATTTTCGGTAATAGTATCATCATCCAAATCAATAAACCGTGAAAGGGGGTCAAAGACAACGTTTTCTAGTATCGTCCCAAATTTACGGGTACAGGCATAAATCTGAGGTTCTGCAGTAGCGGAAAGACCAATAACTTTCGCATAGCAGCCACCTTCAAAATTAAAAACACCATTATCAGACCAACCATGTTCATCATCTCCAATAAGTTCGCGATGGGGGTCAGCTGATAAGGTGGTTTTTCCCGTACCTGATAGGCCAAAAAATAGCGCCACATCTTCATCCTTGCCCATATTAGCAGAGCAGTGCATCGTTAATACCCCTTGTTTGGGTAATAGATAATTCATTATCGTAAAAACAGATTTTTTTATTTCCCCAGCATAACCAGAATTACCAATAATACAAATTTTTTGATCAAAATTAATCACAATAACCGTATTACTTCGAGTTGAATCAATTGACGGAAATGCTTTGAAGGAAGGTACTGCGATTATCGTAAACTCTGGGATATGTTGACGATACGCTTCATAATTGTTGGGCAAAATAAACATATTTCGAGAAAACAAACTTTGCCAGGCTAATTCACTGATTACCCGTATCGGCATTTGATAATCTTCGTCCGCGCCCACGTAACAATCTTGGACAAACACATCTTTGCCTTGCAGGTAACCTTGGACTCGACTAAATAAAAGATGAAATTGTTCTGCGCTATAAGGACGATTATATTGTCCCCACCAGATGTCATTATCAACTGCTCCATCCACCACGATATATTTATCATCTGCTGCTCTAGCTGTATGGCTGCCGGTATAGACCAAAACTGGTCCACCTTGGGTAATTTTTCCCTCTGAACGAAATACAATCTCTTCGTAGAGGGCTTCTGCAGGTAAATTCCAATAAACCTTGCGCAGATTTCCAAAACCTAAATTCTCCAAACCAAAATCTGCTTTTAATAAATTTGCTTCTCCTTCAGCAGGAGTTTTAATGTTGAGTAGATTATTCATAACCAGTCCCTTACTACTTTCCGATCTCCGATGTAAATTTCATTGGGTGCATTGGGATCCAATGCCCATTTAATTCGTTCGATGCCGGTCAAAATATCTTTTACGCTGCCGGCATAACTTAATCGTAAATGTCCTTCCATTCCAAATTCTTTTCCAGGAACGGTGACAACCAACGCTTTACGTAACAAAAAATTTGCTAATTCTACGGAATCGTTCGAATAAGCCCGAAAATCCGGTAGACAATAAAAGGTACCATCAGGTGGAATAAGGCGAATATCATTGATAGTTTTTAACTCTTGAATGATCACATTACGATTATTTTCAATCGTCAAACGCAGACTTTCCACAACGGATTGCATGCCAGTCAATGCACCTTCTGCGGCAGCTTGTAATACGATAGATGTGCAGGATTCGGTTTGTGCCTGGATGTTGTTCAGAACAGCGGCTAGCTTGCGATTGGTGACGATCCAACCGATTCGAAAACCGGTCATGCCGTATAATTTTGAGACTCCATTAATCGTAATGACATGTGTATTCTCAATATCCCGAGATGTATACCGATAAGCTGGCACAACCACTTTTTTATCGAATACCAATTTATGATAGATATCATCCATGATCAGATAAATACCTTTTCGCTCACAAAAATCCACCACTTGCGCCACGAAATCTTCTGAATAGATAATCCCAGAAGGATTATTAGGGCTATTGAGGATGATTGCTTTTGTAAAAGAAGTGACGACTTTTTCGATTTCCTCAAAACGAGGTTGAAACGTGCCATCTTCCGGTGTAACAATCACTGGTACACCATTTACCATTTTGACAATTTCTGGGTAGCTGACCCAATAGGGAGCAAGAATGATGACCTCATCTTGAGGATTTAGTAAAGCAAAGAACAGGTTATACAAGGAATATTTCGCCCCGGCAGAAATGACAATATTCTCCGGGTATACGGTTCTCCCATAGTTGTCTTCGGTATAACGAATAATCGCTTTTTTTAGAGAGGGAATGCCATCCGGCGGAGTATATTTAATGTCACCCGAACTTAACTTTGCAGCTGCAGCAAGAATAGCAGTGATGGGTGCTTTGTTCTTTGGTTCTCCGATGCCGAGATGAATTACATCCTCCCCTCGTTCGCGCAACTGTCTGGCTTCCTCATTTAGGCGAAGCGTAGGTGATTCCGCAATCGTACGCGCCAATAAACTAATGGACATGCACATATCCTCCTAATAGAAATATTTTTGCGTTACTTTGGAAAATAGTTATGTTAATAAATCACCCCCAGAATGAAAACCAACAATGAACCAATCCAACCCTATAATTATCATAAAAAAGAATATGCACTTTATTGCTTTTATGAGGGATTGATAGTCTAAATGAATTTTTCAACCCCAATAGGATGAATTGTGCATATTTATTTTATTTTATCATGTCTATTGGCTTTTATCGAGGAAAAAGCCTATTTATGGTTCGTAATAGGCAATAACCTCATTTGCCTGAACCGCTTGCCCAACATGTACTGGGACAGAGCGAATGATTCCATCCTTAGAAGCGCGAATAAAATTCTTCATTTTCATCGCTTCAATAACACAAATAATTTCGCCTGTTTGAACTTCCTGGTTTTCAACTACATTAATCGAGACAACCACTCCCGGAATTGGGGAATAAATTGCATCAATGGGAAAGTTTTTCTTCAATCTCCCATTACTTGGCGTAATTTTCCCGTTTCCTTTCTCCGAACCTTTTTGGAGAGGGTACTCCGGTTTTATCACGCTTGTAGGAATGATTGGTGTGGGTGCATCCTCAATATTTACTTCATACTCCCGGTTATCAACCTTAGCGATAATAGGCGGTTTTTCTAACTGATCAATTTGAACCTCAAAGATGCGCCCTTGTACACGAACAGTAACTTTCATCTCATTACACCCTGTTTCTTCACTACTTGACTGCGCAGGACTGCCTGCCAGGCGGAGACAATGGCAGTGGGGGGTAAAGGATAATATCCATTAATTGAATTGTGTTTTTGAGCCAGGGCTACACTCACAGCTACAGCTACCGCTTCTTGCCTCAATAACTCTTCATCGGTCTGGTCAGTAATGGGATTCTTCTGGCTTTTTTGTCGTTTCAGGATATACAAAAAACCTACAATGATAACCAGGTTCCAAAATAAATACATACTGGTCATCATCAAAAAAGAAAAGAAAATTAATCCCAACGCTACTATGCTATACAGCTCCATTTTGTTGCTCCTGTTCTCACATTGGAATGTTCCCGTGCTTTCGTGGAGGAGAGGCTGAGAATTTATCCCGTAACGCAGCCAATGAAGCAATGATCTTCGGGCGAGTTTCGCGTGGCTCGATAATATCGTCAACATAGCCTGACTTGGCAGCATGGTAGGGATTATTGAATTGCGAACGATATTGTTCTATTAATAATTGACGTTCTGCTTCCGGATCTGGCGATGACTCAATTTTTTTGCGAAAGAGAATATTGATCGCTCCTTCCGCTCCCATTACAGCTATCTCTGCGCTAGGCCAAGCGTAAGTTACATCCGTGCCTAAATATTTGCTGCTCATCACAATATAAGCCCCCCCGTAAGCCTTTCTGGTTATTACTGTTACCTTCGGGACCGTCGCCTCAGAATAGGCGTATAGGACCTTAGCACCGTGGCGGATAATTCCACCATGCTCTTGATCGATACCGGGTAAAAAACCAGGCGAATCGACAAAGGTGACAATTGGGATATTAAAACAATCACATAAACGTACAAAACGAGCGATTTTGTCCGAAGCATCGATGTCTATTACACCGGCTAACTCACTTGGTTCTTGAGCAACAATTCCAACACTATAACCACCTATTCTGGCAAATCCAATGATCGCATTCCTTGCCCAACCAGGTTGAATTTCCAAAAACTCCTGGTTATCTACAACAAGCTGTATCACTTTATGCATTTCATAAGGCAGGGTTGGATCTAATGGAACAATCGTATTGAGTTCTTCTTCCATTCGAAATGGATTGTCTTGAGTTGGAATGTAAGGTGGATTTTCGACATTATTGGAGGGAAAATAGCTTAAAACATATCTCACCAAGGCAATTGCCTCTTCTTCACTTTTTGCATTTAAATGGGATGTTCCCGTGATAGCCATGTGAACTTCAGCGCCACCTAAAGTTTCTGCGTTTACATTCTCACCAGTAACCGCTTTGATCACCTCTGGCCCAGTAAGAAACATAAAAGATTTTTTCTCCACCATTATGATTAAATCGGTTAAGGCAGGGGAATATGCCGCCCCTCCAGCGCATGGGCCAAGCATGACACTAATTTGAGGGATAACTCCCGAATATTGGGCATTACGGCGGAATATTTCGGCATATCCCGCCAGGCTTTTTACTCCCTCTTGAATTCGTGCCCCACCAGAATCGATTAATCCAATAATTGGCACGCCATTGCGCATTGCTAAATCCATCACCCGACAAATCTTTCGGCTTTGCATGGCACTGAGCGTGCCGCCTAATACTGTAAAGTCCTGGGCATATACATAGACAGTACGTCCATTTATTTGGCCATAACCCGTTACGACACCATCCCCATAATATTCCTCTTTGATTAAACCCATTTCATCCGCTTGGTTTGTGATGAATGGTTCTAGTTCATTGAAGGTACCCGCATCCAATAAGAGATCTAGTCGCTCACGCGCGGTTAATTTTCCTTTGGCGTGTTGGTTCTGAATGCGTTCCAAACCTCCACCAAGGCGAACCTTTTCGCGTATCTGCCTTAATTCGGTTATTCTTGGATCTTCGTTCACCATTCTATTATGTAACTCCAATGCTAAGCAATTAACAACAAAAGACTAACGTCAATATCAATAAGCATCATCCTAGAATATAGATTAACGGTGTTGGGCTATCAAAAAGTATCAGTTTTTTGAGGAGGAAGACTGGTTGAAAATTTCGTCGTAACCTTGATCGAGTTCATCATCGCTTAAGTGGGCATACCGTTGCGTAACGCTTATGCTCTTATGCCGGGCTAATTCCTGGGCGAGTTTAAGGTTTCCACCTGATCCCCTCAGAACCGTTGTCACAAAATAGTGCCGAAAAGAGTGGGGGGTGATTACATCCGAAGCATTAGCCCCCAGGGCTAAATTTACATGCCGTTCGACAATTGCTCTACCCGTTGTGGTTGAGATTGGTTTTATTTTTTTTCCTGCAGCTCGGTCGTGACGCGCGAAAACCGGTAGGGAAGCAATAGGTTTTCCGGAATTTCCATCTAATTTAGCTCTGGCATTGAGATATTCTTTGATGGCTTTGATGGCGCGTGTAGAAAAACGAACTACCGCCTGCTGATTTCCCTTGCCAATAATGATCGCACGTTGTTCATTCCAATCCATATCACCACGGCGCAATTTACAAGCTTCATGAATCCGCAAGCCGCTATCCGCTAAGGTTAATAATAGGGCTTTATCGCGTAAAAGCCGCAATTGGTCCGTCTCGGAGTCTGCTATTTGATTTGTTGTAATATTAATTGCATAATTGATAATTTCTTCAATTTCTGAACAAGGAAACTGAGGGAGGCGTTGGCCGTATCGACGGGCGCGATGTCGAATAACCAATCGAAAACGGGGGAGATTGATGGAGAAATCAACTTGCGAACTAAGGAATTCTAAGAAGCGGTAAAAGGCAGTGAGATATAAACGTTCAGATGCAGGCGAATATTCGTGTAGGTAATCAATAAATTGAATCAGGGATTCTTCCAAATATTTTTCTAATGACTCTTGTGTAGGGCATTCTTGTAATCGTTGACGATATACCTCAAGAGCATTTGCATAACTACGATAAGTGTTTTCACTGCGTGAAGAGCGAATGAGCTCTAGAAAGGCAGGAATTTGATCAGTTATGAATTGACAAGGATTGTCAGATGGATTTGAGGTCATGTCTTCCATTTTTTATGAAGAAACTCATGCTTATGATAATGTTAGTTATCATAAGCATACAATAATCAAGAAGATTTGTCAAGGTCTAATTCCTTTAACTACTACCCTACAACGATTATTCTTTCTTTGAATTTAATTGTTTGAACCTTTCCCACGAAGCTGCATAATTTATCTTCTTTTTTCGATTGCTTCCACTGGAATTATCACCAATCTTTTTGTTCAAATCACGCAATATCTCCCCCACTCTTTGCCAATTCTCCTCGTTCAATACTCGAATTAATTGTTCTTTATACTCCTGCACCCAACGCCATTCTTGCCGAAAACGGTCTGCCTTTAACCAGTAATCTCTTTTTTCCCAGGCTGCGCTGGTGGCTTCAACGCTTTTGTGAATTTCGTCGAGCAGTATTACAATATAAGCTGCTATATCTTTATTATTTGCAATATTATTATCATATTCCGCTATTGCATCTTGGATTAATTTTATTGCCTTATTCCTATTGATAGCGCTACTTTGGGTATGGATAATGCGGCTCAATTTCTCACTCCTCTAATTTTTACCATTATACTTCTGCCCAGTCCATGCGACGCATCGGGATCAGAGCTTTCAGCCCCGCAGTTGCTGCCGGTTTGCCTTGACGATGGGCAATGCGCTCAGCTGCGTGTTGCGAGGCGGGCGAACGCCGCCGCAGGCTGGAGATACTGATGCGTTCCAATTTTACCAGCGTGTCCTCGCTTACCTCCAATTCGCCTTGCGCTTGCAGATGCCTGGGCCATCCATACCAGGTTTGGCTTCAATCTCTCGGCACAGGGATAATCCAAGCGACGGGCAATAGTGTAAATGGCGTTATCTACTTCCGAGCCATACGTCTTTCCCCGCTGACGCGGGCGCCGTTTGCGGGCTAGTTCGCCCTTCAACAACCGAATCAATGATTTACGGTGCAAGCCAGTGATAGCCTGCGCTTCATCCAACAGGCGACTGCGCTCTTTCTTTGTTTGGACAACCCAGTAGCGCAATCTCACCTTGTGCAAATACTTGCGACGTTCATCTATAGTCATTGGATCTGTTTCTGCCATCGTTCCCTCGGTAA